>JAGBLM010000104.1 GCA_017635415.1 Succinivibrio sp.
AGGGTGGATCTGTATTGGAATGGTTGAAGGACAGCTCTGAAATTTGGGAGCTATCCTTTGGTTGTTAGGAAGCGCCGTATGCGGATCCGCACGTACGGTGCTGTGAGAGGAGTGGAGTTGTTACTCCCTCCTACTCGATTTTTGCTTTTCTAATTCTGGGCGCCTGTCAGAAGCGAACTGTGAACAGCAAGGGCGTTTAACAGTTGAGTTAACAAATCAATTCTTGTTCTCGTCTCAGTCTCAGGCAGGTTATAGCGGAGAACTGACTGACCCTGAATTCTGTATTCGTTATGCTTACAGGAAGTAATCAGGGAAATCAGGTAATCAGGCGAGATCCTGTGATGATCGCCAAGTTCGATAGTGCCTCCTTTGGCATCACCGTTGATTCTCGTAATACCGAGGTCACCTGCCAGTTTTTTGAGTTTTGAAATCTTAAAAAGATTACTGGTCGGCTGCGGAAGAAAACCAAATCTGTCGATAAGTTCAATCTTGAGATCTTCAAATTCCTCAGGTGTGCTGCAGGAACTTAAGCGTTTATAAAGTGACAGTCTCGTATTGATGTCAGCTACATAGGTTTCAGGCAGCAGAGCCGGCAGATGGAGGTCTATATCACACTCGTTCAGTGAGAGTTCGGCAAGAGACGGTTCATGACCTTCTTTTAAGGCTTTAACGGCGGCTTCAAGCATTTCCGTATACAGTGCAAAGCCTACAGACTGAATCTGTCCTGACTGTTCTTCACCGAGCAGTTCTCCTGCTCCGCGGATTTCCAGATCGTGTGTGGCCAGCACAAAACCTGCACCGAGTTCCTCAAGTGAGGAGATGGCGTCAAGCCTTAGTTTGGCGTCTTTTCCCAGCAGTTGTTTGGGTGGAGTAAAAAGGTAGGCGTAAGCCTGATGATGAGAACGACCGACTCGTCCTCTAATCTGATGCAGCTGCGCCAGTCCAAGCAAATCAGCGCGGTCAATAATGATGGTATTGGCCGTCGGAACATCAAGACCGTTTTCTACAATAGTTGAACACAGAAGCAGGTTGAAACGCTGATGGTAAAAATCACGCATGACTTTCTGCAGTTCCCGCTCATTCATCTGTCCGTGACCAATGCCGATGCGTGCCTCAGGAACAAGTTTCATCAGCTGTTCGGCACGCTGCGGGATGGTGGAGACATCATTATGCAGATAATAGACCTGACCGCCGCGGCGCAGTTCGCGAATAATCGCTTCACGGCACAGCTGGTCTGATGATTCCTGGACAAAGGTCTTAACTGCCAGACGGTGTTCTGGCGGGGTGGCAATGATGGAAAGCTCACGCATGCCTTCCATGGCCATATTAAGGGTACGTGGAATAGGTGTTGCAGTGAGAGTGAGGAGATCGACACTGGCACGTAACTCTTTGAGTTTTTCCTTTTGCTTGACACCGAAACGATGCTCTTCATCAATTATCACAAGACCAAGGTTTTTGAATTTGACGGTTTTTGAGAGAAGTTTGTGCGTGCCGATTACGATATCGACAGATCCATCCTGTAATTTCTTTAGGACCTCATTCTGCTCCTTGGTGGTTTTAAATCTGGATATTTCCTCAACGATTATCGGGGTACCGGCAAAACGATCCTTAAATGACTGATAATGCTGCTCAGCAAGAATGGTGGTCGGAACCAGAACGGCAACCTGAGCACCGCTTGAGGCAACTACAAATGAGGCGCGCAGTGCAACCTCAGTTTTACCAAAGCCGACATCGCCGCAGATGAGTCTGTCCATCGGCTGGGGCTTTGCCAGATCGTTAAGTGTGGCGTTGATGGCAGAGAGCTGGTCAGGAGTCTCCTCGTAACCAAAACCGGTGGCAAACTCATCTAACGCCTTGATATCAATATTAAAGGCTTTGCCCTGACCTGATTTACGGCGGGCATAAAGATCAAGAAGTTCGGCGGCAATATCTCGTACTTTTTCTGCTGCTTTTAGTTTCTTTTTACTCCAAGTGTCAGTTCCCAGTTTTGACAGTGGCGGATTATCACTGCCGCTGTAGCGGGCAACCTTTGACAAAGCGGTGATAGGGATCATGATCTCGCCGTTCTGGTATTCGATAGCCAGATATTCGCCAATGACTCCGCCCATCTGTGTGGTACGCAGTCCGCGATAACGACCTATACCATGATCGATATGGACAACAATCTGCCCCTCGGTAAGTTGGGCGAGATTCTTGATGATGGCATCCTGGGAAAGCGTGCTCTTACGGTTACGCTGTCTTTGCTGTACCGCTTTGTAGCCGAAAAGTTCATTTTCGGTGATAAAGCAGAGTTTTTCACCTGGCAGCATCACTCCTTCTTCAAAAGGAGCTGTTGAAAGCATCAGTGCCTTATCGCTTTCAAGGAAGTCTAAAACGCTTGAAGCGGGAGCTATGCCGAATTCATCTACCAGCTCCTGCGGCAGTATTTCTCTTAGTGCCTGACGACGTCCCTCGGAAATTGCCGTCATAAGAATTCTGCCCCGTTTGTGCAGGAAGTTCCTTGCAAAACTGACAAATTTATCCTGACTGCTGCGATCCTGATGATTGAAGGCTATATCAGGAACTTTTTGGAAGTTGGTATTGTTATAGCCACGTTTTTGCAGTTGCTCATCACAAAACGGTTGTTTGTTAAGTACAATGGTCGGAAAAGTTCTTATCTTGTCCGTAAGTTCCTGAGGATTCAGAAAGAGAGTATAGACAGGAAGAGGGGGATGATCGTGGTTGCCCTCATTCTGTGCTGCTCTTTTGTGTGCTTCGATATCAAATTCCTGCGCTTTTGTCTCGACGTCATCCACAAGAATGATATTTGCCTTTTCATTGAGATAGTCAAAAAACGAGTTCATCCCCGCAAAGAAGAGCGGTAGATAATACTCAATACCAGCAGGAATTGCGCCTTTTGATATTGACTGATAAATAGGGTGATCTTTAAGATTTGAGCCGGGGAAGGCATCACGGTAATTGCTTCTGAAAACACTGATGGTCTTCTCATCAAGAGGAAACTCGTGTGCAGGCAGTAGGTTGATTGCAGATACTTTTCGTACTGAACGCTGGTTTTCTACATCAAATACCTGAATGCTGTCAACTTCATCATCAATAAAATCAATACGGTATGGATCGTCGCTTCCCATTGGGAAGAGGTCAAGAATCGAGCCTCTGACCGCAAATTCTCCGTGCTCAAGTACCTGTTCAACTTTAAGATAGCCATGAGTGGTCAAATCCTTTTGCATGGAGGTTATATCACGTAAGTCACCCTGCTTTAAAACAAAACTGTGTCCTTTGATGTATTCGAGCGGACTTAATTTGGACATGATAGCCGACAAAGAGGTGATCACGATACCTTTTTCAATCTGCGGCAGCTGTGATAGGAGCTCAAGTCTTGAGGAGATAATATCCTGATGCGGTGATAGCTGGTCGTACGGCAGGGTCTCCCAGTCGGCAAAAACATAACTTTTGGTAAGAGGCATCAGCGCAAACAGATTGGTCTGCAGTGAGTGCACATCAAAACTGTCGGCGCAGATAACTACCAGTGGGCCTTCATTGTTCTCATAGATGGCAGCAATACTCTGGCAAAGAGATATGCCTGGAAGATTACCGATGGCTTTCCTTGATGAGGAGAAGGTGCCGTTGACTGATTTAGGCAGTAGATCTGATAGGTTCATAGTTAAATGTGCTGTAAAAATGAATTGTTGCGGTCTATTTTAGCGCAAAGAATACCAATTTCTCTTCCGTGATGGTTTGAGACAGAATGCATAGCAGGTGATGACCGTTCGATTTTAAACTCTGGTTACGAAAAATCAAATCATTTGCAAAAGAATAGCGTCTTACGAATTGTTAAACATAAGATTTGATGGACTGTTTTGCTGTGAATTGAGAGACCGACACTTAGAATGAGGTTCCTTGAAAATGGCATTTGGTCAAAGCAACTTTTTACTAGTGTTGCGTCTCAATTGTATTTTTAAGGCTTCCCTGCCATTTTCTAATAGACTGTCGATCTCTGTGCATTAACTTCCAGTGCCATCAATTTGGTATTTTCATTTCATCGAGAAACTTATTCACGCTCAGCCATATTACCCAAAGATTTGACTATACAGTCCTTGCCGCCAAAGCCAATACCAATGCCGTACACTCTGCTGTACTGTTCCCTGATATAAGGTTCGGCGTACTGCTCATCTATGATTTGACCTGTAGCGTCCTGGGCACTGGCAATAAGTTTTGGTAACTCTTTTTTACCCTGCTTGAATTCAAGTACAACAACTGTACTTGACGAGGTCTTTATCATTACCACATCAGGGTAACCTGAGCCTTTTTCAATCTCCTCATAAAAGTCGATG
>JAGBLM010000105.1 GCA_017635415.1 Succinivibrio sp.
AATTTTAAACTAGAGTTGAGATCAAAGCGATCCTTATCACAAAATTATGTATATACCATATTGACAAGAAGAAAGTTCAGTGATTTTGATAAAAAACATAGTCCCAAATAAATTCAAAAAATTTACTGCTCAATGACGGTTCTATTATGGGCTTTTTCAATATTCCGATCCTTGCGGTGGTTTTAGTTGGCTTTTTCTCACACAGGATACCTCCTGTCGGAGCCAAGATAGCAATTGCCTTCTTCATGATCTGCTATGCACTTTACAAGTTCATGTTTGATATTCCTGTTCATTATCTGCATGTTTACGGCATCCTCTTTGCCTGCTGTGTGCTCATCATGTACATAAGCGGCAGGATTGCGCCGATGGAAAAACCATACTATGACTACGAGGCCAGGGTTGTAGATCTTACTCCCTGGGTATGGGCCCGTGCAGGATCCGCATTCATCATTACTTCAACCGTGTATGTTTATACCCTGTTCTCACCTTGGGGCATTGTCGGTTATGGCGCTGAATATGGGGAAAGACTGCTGGTCATCACCCTGATTTATGCTGCTGTAACCGCCATACTTGTCACTGCTCTGTATCTGCGTGACAGAAAACTTATTGGAAATGCAAAAAACAGAAATGTCCATATTTCAGATAATCTTGATGCTGTTAAGGGCTAGACAATGAAAAAGATAAAGAAACGGCAGTGTGTGCTTATTATGACCGATACAACCAGGCGCGATATGCTCGGCTGTTACGGTAACCGCAGAATGAAGACCCCCAACCTTGACAGACTGTGTGAACAGGGAGTCCGGTATGATAATGCCTATTGCTGTCAACCGGTATGCGGTCCAGCCAGATCGTCAGTATTTACCGGACTTGCTCCACACAGCAACGGTGTGGTCTCAAACTGTGTACCGCTGGGGCAGAATGTCAGGACCTTAGGTCAGATGCTGAACGATAGCGGTGTTCACGCCGCATATATCGGCAAATGGCATCTTGATGCTGCCGATTACTTTGGTTCGGGTGTCGCTCCTTTAGGCTGGGATCGTGACACCTGGTATGACATGAAATGCTATTTGGGCGAACTCACCCCCGAACAGCGTCTTATGTCACGACAGTCGCAAACAGCCTATGATGAATCGCTTACCGAGGATTTCACCTACGCTTACCGCTGCACCCAAAGGGCGGTTGATTTCCTCGATAAGCATTCAGATGAGGATTTTCTGCTGGTTGTTTCCTATGATGAACCGCACGGTCCATGTATCTGTCCTGCTCCGTGGAATACGATGTATGAAAACTTCAGATGGGATGACAATCCCAATTTTACTGATGATCTTTCTAAAAAACCCTTTTACCAGACACTGTGGGCAAAAGATGCTATCAACAGGAGTGCAGAGGAAATCAATAAACCTTCAAAGATGCTGTCTCTTTTCTTAGGCTGCAATTCCTTTGTCGACAAGGAGATCGGCAGAGTCATTGACAGCATTGACAGGAATTGTCCTGAGGCACTGGTGATCTATACTTCTGATCACGGCGATATGCTCGGCAATCACAGACTGCAGATGAAAAATGCTGCCTGTTACAGGGAAATTGCCAACATTCCGCTGATAGTCAGGGGCGGGGCCTGCGGCGCTGTATGTTCTCATATGGCCTCGCATGTTGATATTACGCCAACTATACTTGATTATTTCAATGTGCCGATCCCGAAAATAATCGAGGGAAAGTCTATGCTTTGGCAGATCCACAACCCAGAACTGATGCTTAATGAAGCCGTCTACACCGAATGGACGCGCTATGAACAGGATCATGACGGTTTTGGCGGTCTGCAGCTGATGAGAGCTGTGACCACCAGAAGATATAAGCTTGTGATTCATCTGTGTGACAGCGATGAGTTTTATGATCTGCAGAGTGATCCTTATGAGATAAATAATATTATTGATGATAACCGGTATGCGCAGGAGAGAAATCATCTTCACGATCTGCTGCTTGAGCATATGAACACTACCCGGGATGTTTATCGCGGCTATCAGTGGGAATGCAGACCCTGGCGCAAGGATAAGACTGCGCGCTGGGAGAATGACGGCTTTACCCGACAGCGCAACAATGAGCCGTTAGAGTCAAGACCTCTTGATTATGATACCGGTCTTGAGGTTAGCGCCTACAGCAGGCAGAAGACCACCAATGATGAAAAGAACTGAATAGGAGGAGGGCGCGAAAGCGCCCCTGGATATTTTGACTGCTGTCTATGTTCTCATTGTCCTTGTAGCGACAACTGTAGGTTCCTGTGCCGGTATCGGCGGCGGCATTATCATCAAACCCTGTATGGATCTGGTGCAGGCGGACCCTTTGATGGTTATTTCCTTCTATTCGACCAGTGCGGTCTTTGCCATGGCCTGTCTGTCTTCAGTACGTCGCCTGCTAAAGGATAAACAGTTTAATTATCTTTTAGTGGTGCTGATCTCGGTATCCTCTGTTTTAGGGGGCTTCTGCGGCAGTCAGGTTATGAAATTTCTCACCGTCTTTGCAGATGAAACGGTAGTGAGGAAAACGCAGGCTTTTATGCTCTGTCTGATGCTTGTACTCTTAAGTCTTTATTATGTGAAGACTCCTGTCTCACTCAGACTGCAGAGTCACACCATAATTTTTCTTGTCGGTTTCTGTTTGGGACTGCTTTCATCATTTCTCAGTATCGGCGGGGGACCTGCCAATGTCGCGGTGTTTGGCTATCTGTTCGGCTTTCCTCTCAAAATCTGCGTCACTTATTCTCTTACGACCATTTTCTTCTGTCAGGGGGCGGTACTTGCAGGTATTATGTTTACGGAGGGATTTTCCTCCTACCCCTGTGAAACATTACTGTTTATTATTCCTGCAGCTTTATGCGGCAGTCTTGTCGGCTCTTATCTGTATCGCAGCATGAAAGATAATCAGATTAGAATGCTGCTGGTGGTAACCATGGGAGCGGTTATCGCCATCAACGTTGTCAATATGGTAGTGTAGGATGGACAGTTATAATTTCGCACTTATAAAACCGGTTTCAGGCAGTTGCTGTTTACACTGCCGATACTGTTTTTACCGTGATGAGACTGTGAACAGAAAGGTGTCATCCTATGGCACAATGAGTGAGGAAACGCTCAAGCGCGCGGTAATGTATACCGCCGGCAATGCTGTACACGGCAGCACTTTTTTGTTTCAGGGAGGCGAACCGCTGCTGGCCGGGATCTCCTTTTATCAGCATTACAACGAACTTTGTCAGGACATTGCCGCGCTAAGACCAGACTTTACAATCAGCTCCTGTGTACAGACCTCAGCATATCTGCTGAAAAAGGATATGGTCAGGGTCTTAAAGGAGGGGCATTTTCTCGTCGGTGTCTCGCTGGACGGTCCTGAAAAACTGCACGATCTCAATCGTACTACTGTAAACGGGCGAGGCAGTTTTAAACAGGTCTTTTCGAACACAGAACTGTTAAGAGCACAAGCCATACCCGTAAATATTCTCTGCGTTGTCACAAAGGATAATGCCAGAGCGCAGGAACTGTGGCGCTTTTTTATGGATAACGGTTTTGACTATCTGCAGTTTATCAAGGGGTTAGCTCCCATAGGTTCTGATCAGGAACTGATTTCCTCAGAACATTTTGCCGATTTTTTTCTGGAAATATTTGATCTGTGGTTTTCAGAATTCACAAAAGGTCATTATGTAAGTGTCAGAATGATTGATGATCTTTTTGCGGCATTGTCAGGGCGGGGTATCAGTTCCTGTGATTTAAGGGGGCAATGCTCGGTGCAGAATGTTATAGAGGCTGACGGCAGCATCTATCCGTGTGATTTCTATGTACTTGACGAATGGAAACTTGGCAGTGTCTGTGACAGTCCTGTTACAGTCAGCAGCAGTATTGCCCGATCTTTTACAAAAAAACTCAGTCTTCCCAGGGCATGTCTTGACTGCAATGCACTTGCCGTCTGCAAAAACGGCTGCAGAAGGTACCGTGGTTCCAACAACCTATCAGCATACTGCCAGACCTTCAGAAGACTTCTGTCCTCAAAAAAAGAACAAATCACCTACGTGCTGAAGCACTGCCTCTGAACTACTGGACTGATTCATCTGCTGTAATGCAGCGGAGTCTTATAGGGTAAAGTTAAGACTGCAGCTGCATTTTTTCTTAATTTTTCAGATGTTATCTCTTGAATTAAATTCAATGAATCAAATTCATTGAATTTAATTCAAGATTATTCTATGATAGACATAAAGAGGAGATGCGATGAGAACCAATTTAACCAGACGTCAGCAGGAAGCTCTTGAGACTAAAAGGAAACTTGTTGCTGCAACCAGGAAAATCCTGAGCGAAAAGGGCTTTGAAGAAATATCGATAAGCGAAATTACCAGGGAAGCCGGGGTAAGCACCGGTTCTTTTTACACTTATTTCAAAAAGAAAGAAGATATTATCTCCGAACTCAATAAACTGGATTTTTTTGTTCTTGCTCAAACTGTTACTCAGATGAAGGATAAAACCTTAACTGAAAGACTTGAGTATTACCTTGAAAATTTTCTGCTGGCCATTGAAAGGGCGGGAGTGGAACTGTGCAGGCAGTGGACCAGAAACAACATCAAGCCGTTGCCTATGCCTGAAGCACCGCAGTTTACCAAATATCAGTATGACCATCGGGCACTGTATTCAGTATTTGCCGATGCCGTCGCCAGGGGGGAACTGCCTGACGATTTTCCTCTTGAAGATTTTACAGTACAGATAAATGCACAGCTTTACGGACTGATGACAGTATGGTGTATGTCTGACTGCACAGTCCTAGGCTCGGACAGGATAGCAGACTACATCACTGATTTTCTGCATCCGGCACTTAACAGATACCTTAGGAAATAAGGGAGACCGTCATGGAATTTATCACTTTAAACAATGGGGTAAAGATGCCGATGCTGGGCTTCGGGGTTTTTCAGATCCCTGAGCATAAAGCTGCTGTTCAGGCGGTAAATGATGCCCTTGAATGCGGCTATCGGCTTATTGATACCGCTGCAGCCTACTTTAACGAGGAGGCCGTGGGAGAGGCAGTGTCCGCAAGCGGTCTTAAACGCTCCGAGCTGTTTATCACCACCAAACTGTGGGTTCAGGATCACGGTTACGACAGCACTCTTCGAGCCTTTGATACCTCGATGAGAAGACTGAAACTTGATGTTCTTGATCTGTACCTGATCCACAAGCCTTATGGTGATTACTACGGTTCGTGGAGAGCAATGGAAAGACTTTACCGTGAAGGACGGATCAGGGCCATTGGGGTTACCAGTTTCTGGTCTGAAAGATTAGCCGATCTCTTCATACACAATGAAATCAAACCACAGGTAAATCAGATTGAAACCAATGTGTGGCTGCAGCAGCACAGAGCGCATGAATTTATGAGCAGACACGATATTGTGCATCAGGCCTGGTCACCGTTTGCCGAAGGCAACAATAACGTTTTTAAAAACGGGGTCCTGCAGCAGATTGCCGCAAAACATGACAAGACCACTGCCCAGGTTATGCTGCGTGCTCTGATACAGAGAAATATTGCGGTGATACCTAAATCCTCACATAAAGACCGTATGATTTCAAACTTTGATATTTTCGATTTCAGTCTTGATGAGGAAGATCTCCAAAACATCAGAAAACTGGATACGGAAAAAAGTACCATCTACGACGAGATGGATCCAGAGATGGCGATCAGTATCGGCAGTCACAGAATTCACGATTAAACAAAGGTAAAGCGAGGTTCTTAATGCAGACATTTACCTTAAATGACAAAAACAGGATTCCAGCAATCGGTTTTGGGACCTATCAGATCCCAGCTGATGGCTCAACTTACAAAGCAGTAAAAGAAGCTTTGCAAATAGGCTACAGACATATTGATACCGCAGCTGCCTACTTTAACGAGCAGGAAGTCGGCAAGGCAGTAAAAGATTCTGGGGTAAATCGCGACGAAATCTTTGTCACCAGCAAACTGTGGCTGCAGGATTATGCCTATGCTGATGCAGTTAAGGCCATTGATAAATCGCTTCAGAAACTTAATCTTGATTATATTGACCTCTACCTGATACATCAGCCTTACGGCAGGGTTGACGAGGCCTTCAGAGCAATGGAGGATGCGCAGCGGGTCGGAAAGATAAAATCTGTCGGAGTCAGCAATATGACGGTTAAAATCTGGAACAGATTTAAGGACTGTTTTGGAGTGATGCCGGCGGTAAACCAGGTTGAATATCATCCTATGATGCAGCAGAGGGAACTTTGCGCTCTGATGGCAAAGAACAAGGTCCTGCTTGAAGCATGGGCTCCTCTGTATCAGGGCAACAGTCTGTTGCTTGACAACCCTGTCATCAGGGAACTTGCTGCAAAATACCACAGAACAGCAGCACAGATTGTTCTGCGCTTTGAAAATCAGATGGGCGTAATTGTTCTGCCCAAATCTACTCACACTAGGAGAATGAAAGAGAATCTGGAGATTTTTGATTTCTCTCTTGCTGATGAGGAAATGAAAGCGATACAGAATCTTAATCAGGAAAAAGGTATTCATAATCCTGATAATCCCGGTGTGGGGGAATGGCTGCTGGCTAATTTTGATGTGCACAAGGATGAGAAGTAATTCTTATTTGAGATCTTTTCACTCTTAAAGGAAGGTGAATGATGAAGAGGACTCTGGTTATCTATTACTCAAGAAAAGGTCAGAATTATGTAGGCGGCAAAATTGTCAACCTTAAGAAGGGGAACACCTCCTATGTTGCCGAGTTTATCAAAGAGGCAGCAGGAGCTGATCTGTTTGAGGTAAGAACCGTAAAACAGTACAGCGCAGATTACACTGCCTGCACAAAAGAAGCCCGGGCGGAACTGAAAAACAAGGCAAGACCGGAACTTACGGAATACATTGGTTCAATCGCGCAATACCAGAACATAGTTGTAGCAGGGCCCTGCTGGTGGGGAACCTTTCCGTGTGCAATTATGAGTCAGCTTGAGCGCCTTGATTTTAAGAACAAAAAAGTTTTTGCGGTGATGACCCATGAAGGCAGCGGACTGGGCAGTTCAGAGCGGACCTTAAAAGACCTCTGTCAGGGCGCGGAAATTGGAGAAGGACTTGCTGTACCGGGCAGCAGTGCAGCAGACTCTTTTGCACTTGTTGCACAGTGGGCACAGAGAAATCTTGGATAAAACGAGGGAAGGGCATCCTATGTTAAAACGTCTGTTCGTTCTAATTTTTACTGCATTGGTACCGTGTTTTTTCATGCCACAGGCGCTGGCCGTATCTGATACGCTGGTGGTTTATTTTTCGCGGGCAGGAAACCAGATAAACGGGGATATTTCAGAGGGTAATACGGCGATTGTTGCCCGATTAATTGCAAAAGAACTTAAGGCGGATCTCTTTGAGATCAAACCTAAAACTGATAACTACAACCTTGAGTATCGGGAACTTACGGATCTTGCTAGGGATGAAAAGGAAAAAGGTCTGCGTCCTGAGTACATGGGGCAGATTGAAAACCTTGATTCCTACAGCACGGTCTGCATTGGTTCTCCGGTATGGTGGGGGGATTATCCGATGATTATGTACACCTTCTTTGAAAAAAATGATTTAAACGGCAAAACATTGATTCCATTCGCTACCCATGAAGGAAGCGGTCTGTCAGGTTTTGATTTAAGACTAAAAGATCTGTACAAATCTGCGGAGGTTTTACAAGGACTGGCTTTAAAGGGGAGCATGGTTCAGAGCGATCGTGCCTATGCGGAAAAGGAAGTTAGGAATTTTCTGTCAACTCTTGGCAAATAGCAGGTAAAAATGATTTTTTGGCAGACGGCGGTGCTACCGCCTCTTACTATTACGGTCCACTGCAGCCTTAACGTCCTGAGGATCATTCTTTTTACTGTGACCACCCATTTAATTGAGGTAAAACTA
This sequence comes from Succinivibrio sp., assembly GCA_017635415.1. GTDB lineage: Bacteria > Pseudomonadota > Gammaproteobacteria > Enterobacterales > Succinivibrionaceae > Succinivibrio. The sequence continues at coordinate 7,912 of JAGBLM010000105.1, forward strand.
TGAAGTTTACATTTCAGAATACCACTAAGGTATATTTTGGCGATGAATCCCTAGAAAACCTTGCTCCTGAACTGCTTAATCTGGGGAAGCGTGTTCTGCTCGTTTACGGCGGCGGTTCCATCAAAAAGAATGGACTGTATGACAGGATCACCGGTAGTTTAAAGAACAGCGGCATTGAATATTTTGAACTTGGCGGTGTAGAACCAAATCCTCGCCATACTACGGTAAACAAAGGGGTTAAGATCTGCAGAGATAATAAGATAAGTGCAATCCTGGCTGTGGGCGGCGGTTCTACAATTGACTGCGCTAAAGGTATTTCCGCAACGGTATTTTCAAAGACGGACAATGTCTGGGATCTGGTCGAAGGCAGATTTCCTGTTGAAAGGACCTTACCTGTTGTAACTGTTCTTACCCTCTCGGCAACAGGTTCGGAAATGGATAGTGGAGCAGTATTAAGCAACCTAGAACTCAACATAAAAAGCGGTCTTATTCACGAGAACATCAGACCAAAGATTTCCTTTCTGGATCCTAAGATTACCTAATTCTGTAAGTAAATATCAGACCGCATGCGGCAGTGTCGATATCATGTCACACATCTTCGATGTCGCTTATCTGACGAAACAAAAACAGATGGAAATGCTCGTAAATATCCAGGAAGAAGTTTTAAAGACGGTTATAAAATATACCCCAGTGGCACTTGAGAATCCTGCTGATTACGAAGCAAGAGCAAATCTGATGTGGGCCTCTTCGTGGGCTCTGAACGATTTTATGTACTGCGGAGTGAGGCAGAGTCCGGTTCTGCATGCAATTGAGCATGAATTGTCAGCATTCTACGATATTACGCACGGACATGGTCTGGCAATTCTGACCCCTAATTATCTGCGCTATATCATAAACGATGATACCGCACCTGCTATCTACCGTCTTGGAGTAAACTGTCTTAATGTTCAGGCAGGACTTGAACCTGTGGCAGGAGCACGCCTTACCGCAGATGCCCTGGCCAGACTTTATTTTGAATCCTTCAGTCTGCCGTCACGCTTATCCAGTCTCGGTATTGATGACGCAAAATTTGCCGTCATGGCTCACAACTGCTGCAACGGTTTATTCGGTCAGGGTCAACTCAGTGCTTTGGCAACCCTGGATGAAAAGGATGTGTTGGAAATTCTGAGGATGTCATTATAAACGGCAGGTTCGGTCGGCGGCAGGTCTTTTTGTTCTGCCTTAGGTCAAAGGTGATGCTGAGGGGAGAGGTGAAGCGCTCCGTGACGGCCGGACTTGGAAATCGCGCCTTGGTATGTGCGGACGTTCATTTTGAAAGTGAGCGGAGCAGAATTTTATGTCCCGATCTTTAGTAACAGGTCTCCGGCAGATCTGGACTGAAAAAATACCTGCAATAATAACCTGTTGCCGGAGATGATTTTTTGTAACTGACTGAGGCGGATTCATTCTGGATACTGTCTCCGTCAGCAGAAGAGCAGGAAATTAATTGTGAAACTTCAGTCTGTTTTTGACAGAGTCCTTAACCTCAGGTCTGAAGAGACAAACTATGCTGTGTTGTCTTTTCTGCTTTTTTTCTGTATCTTCTGTTCCTATTCGGTGCTGCGTCCGGTACGTGATACTATGGGAATCGCCAGTGGAGTGGACAGTCTGCAGTGGTTGTTTTCTGCAACCTTTGCTGTTTCTGTGGCTGTTCAGATCCCTTATTTTTATGTTTTGGGAAAGATTTCAAGAAAGATAATACTTCCGGTTGTATTCTCTTTTTTCGGTACCAATCTGCTGCTTTTTGCCTGTCTGATGGCATATGATATTGCTCCTGTGCTTACAGGAAGAATCTTTTATATCTGGCTTTCTGTCTACAATCTTGCGGTTGTTTCCTTAGGCTGGAGTGTGTTAAATGACCTTCTGAAGCCCTCTCAGAGCAGACGACTTTTTGCCATTGCCGCGTCAGGATCAAGTGCTGGCTCAGTTGCCGGTCCGATGATTACCTCAGCCGCAGTTAAATATACGGGAATTTTCCCGTTAATTCTGATTTCTCTCTTCTTTCTTGCCTTAGCATCTGTGGCGGTGTATTTTCTGTTTTCCATCAGGTCGGCACAGTGCACTGCAGATGAGACAACTCAGGGAGAAAATTACTATCTGAAAAGACGGATCAGCGGAAGTATAACCGAATGATGTGGTGACGGGAAAAGATGAACGGTACTTCCCCAAGCCGCATTATTCAGTCTTAAGTTTCTATCCTAGGCCGAACCTTTAAATTGAATAGTGTGATTGTTTAACAAACAACATGGAGCTATTCAATGGCAGGTAATTTACAAAAGCTTAACGAAGGCGAGCTGTCACTGTACTCAATGCTTATCTCTCAGGGGTATGTGCCTGTGGGAGTTGATCTGGCAGCAAGATTATTTCAGGTTTGCTATCTAACAGAAAAGCAAAAGATTAAGAACAAAGCCTTATCTCGTGAAGTTTTCATAGATTTTCTAAAATCACCTCCTTTCAGTCAGCCGATGATGGTTGGATTTGAAGCCTGCGGGGCATG
>JAGBLM010000106.1 GCA_017635415.1 Succinivibrio sp.
CAAGTCTAATTTGTTCAAACCTCGCATGAGAAAGGGTCGTAAGACCAAGAATGGTCCTAAGCGCCTAGATGAAGTGCTAGATCAGCAGATCTAGTCTGACATATATTTTGTACTACATATTAGATGGCGCAAGATCGGATATAAATCATTTCCTAAAGATCTTTTTTTATTCTGCTGTTGAGAATCAATTTATGATCCGATAAATTTTCAATTAGTGATCCGACCTGACTGTTTTGCAAAAAGACCATGTTTTGCAAAAAAAACAAGAGACGAATTTATTAATTAGAATCGAGCAGCTTAATTATATTTTTCTGAACGTTTCTTTAGTATTAGTACTTAGTCATCACCTAGATTAGACTGTAATTTGACTCGAAGAATTTGAAAAATAGTTTGTAAGACTTTTGCAAAAATAGTCAATTTTGCAAAAAAAAAATAAGGATCTCTTATTGAAAGCGATCGGATCTGAAATTTAATTCCCAACATCTGCAAAACACGCATCATCATTACGTTCTGCTTCTATAAGCAACTCAATAATTTTGAGTGATTGCAGTTCTGAAACAACTCTTTTACCTGATTCCATCATTGAGATATAGTTAGCACCGTCACCAATTTTTTTCAGATAATTCTGCTGTTGTAAGTCCTAAAGTTAATCTCAATCTTTTGTATATTATTACATTAGTTAAACATTTTATTACTTAATGTCTTTAAGATTCTAAGAAAGATTACTTTTCCAAAATATGCTCATTGAAAAAGTAATCTAATTTTCTGTTTATGTATAAATATTGATGAATTAAATGATTTTGTAGATCTTACCTGATTTCTCAATAAGTTAAAGATTTAGATCAACTTTGTTGTACAACAGAGCGAAAAAATTTGTCAGCGGCAGTATTGAATCCCCTGGCATAAGCCATGGGGCGTAAGTCAATCATTCAACGAATTTACTGAATTATTTACAAAATATTTTTCCATAACCGCCTGTGTTACAATCAAAAAAGGGGAATAGGAGTTTTTTTGTAGAAAAGCGCAAGAAGTTCCCTCAGAGGAATGATGAATGGATAATTTTGCCACTAATCGCAGAACAGTATTTTTGTTTGGTGTTGATCAGGAAAAGAGTATCGGTGTCCATCTGAAATACTATGGCGGTTCATATGCCATGCTGGTTTATTCCTCAAAAGTTGTGGAAACAGGTCTTATCGATACAATCCGTCGCAGTCTCGAAAGATCGGGGGTTGACAGTATTGGTCTGCAACTTGATGATACCTATGCGGATCTGACTCCGCTTGATGCGGCAATTGCCCGCTGTAAGGAAAACCGGATCGATTTTATTCTGGCAATAGGTAACGAGAACATTATCAGCAGTGCAAAAGCCATTGCCGTAGGTGCTGAACCTCCTGATGACATCAATGAGATTTTGAGTGAAGGTCTGGAACCTGAAAGTGCACTTCCTTTGGGGGTAATTGTCACAGAACCTGGTACGGGGGCAGAACTTTCCGATACTATGGTTATATCGAGAAAAAACACCCATGGCGGATTAACTATCTATGAGTCCAGCGGCGAGTGTATAATTCCGCGCTTTGCCGTTCTAAACCCTGAACTTACTGACTGTTTCCCGTCCAGACTTGGAGATGTGTGTGCCAATCTTTTTGCCAGGGTGGCAGAAAGTTATTTCACCAATTCACGCTGTGTAGAACTTACAGACAGAGTATGCGAAGGCATCATGTCTACTGTAAAGATTGAAATAGAAAAGCTTCTTGAATACCCTCATAACAATGAGGCGATTGCGAACCTGATGTGGGCTGGAGTTCTGGCAAATGGCGAGACCTCTCTGGACAGAGAACAGGATCTTGCCCTGGAGCGTTTTGCGTACGCTTTTTCCTCTTTATACGGTTGCTCTCATGCTCAGGGAATGGCTGTGGTGCTGCCTGCCTGGCTTGAATTTGTCCTTAACCATAATCCGATGAGACTTGCTCAGTTCTCTTCAAGGGTTTTTGGTCGCAGCCTTGATTTCGCAAATCCGATAACAACTGCCAGACAGGGGATTGTCGATTTGAGGAATATGTTTGGAAAGTGCGGACTGCCATCAAAACTTGAGGATATCGGCGGCAGTGGCAAGGATATATCAAGACTTCTTGATTTGCTGATCCCGGAAAAAAGCAGGACGATAGGCTCATACGTCAAACTGGACAGAACAGCCTGCGAGGTGATTCTGGCCATTCTGATGATGCATTAGATTATGTGACGGAGGCGGCCAAAGCTCCGCTCCTTTTAAAGGAATGTGCTCTGACCGTCATTGTTGTGTTATGACTGACTTTTTGGATTGTCAGGTTCTTTTGCGGAAGTCTGTTTTTCTCTGGCTGCATCAGTATCTTTATCTGTATTTTCAGTCTGTTCTTTATTTCCTTCCTTACTGTCACTGTTCAGCGGCAGTTTTGATTCAGGTGCCGCCTGTTGTGTGATTTCGCTGTTATCCATCACTGCCTTGATGGTTTGTTCTTGCTCTATAACTTTGTTTCTGATTTCTTCATCGTTGTTGTCTGTAAGATTTAAAAACAGTGATTCAAGGAAGGAACCGATGATTTCAAAATTATCTGTGGTACTGTGTTCAGTGGCCTCATAGAGGTCTTCGCCATTAAGACTGAGGGTAATCGAAGGCGCTCCAAGGTTATAAAAGGTATTAACCGGTACCGGACATTCCTCAGAGAGAACCTTCAGACACTGATCAATACCGATTGGTCTGATAAAACAGGCATCTGTCGGAAGGTATTCTTCAGAAAATTCAATTTTGCTGTCGTGGTGGCTGTTGAACTTCTGCACCGTCTTATCAAGACGTATGTATAGTTCTCTGTCCATAGGATTCTTTTGTGACAGACTCTGCTGCGGTACGAAATTATTGCCAAAATATACAACAATGGATGGTTTTGGCAGATGTGCCAGATCATTCAGTCTCTCAATAATGGTCTGTGCGGTACGGCGTTGGTTAAAGCCATCCTTGATGCATTTAAGCAGAAGTGCGTCCAAAGCTGATGCCAGATCATCGCGGTAATGCTTTTTGGCCTTGTAGAACAGATCTGAGAAAGACATAACCTCTGCGTTTCGGATATCAGGTTCAAATTCATGTCCGAACACAGATTCGTAGTAAGTCTGCCGGTCGTCTGTATTGAGTGCTGATTCTTCAAGGGCCTGCGCTGCGGTTTCCTTGAGTTCGTCAAGCAGTTCGCTAAAACTGAGATTGACAAATGGAATGGAAAAGCCAAGCTGTACGGAGTCAGGGGAATTAGGTGCCCGTTTTCCGTAACAGTTCATGCATCTGAAACTTGGCACCAGTGCTTTCTTGGTCAGTTTTGAGATAAATTTCGGATTAAGCTCTATCTTCTGAATAAGTTTCGAAGCGACAAGCGACGGGCTGAATCCACTGTAAGGAGCATGCTGAGAGGCTCCCTGACCGATAATATAAAAATAAACTTCAATCAGTCCGGGATTTGCCGTATACAGATAAAGTTTGCGCTTTGATTCCTCACTGGCAAGACGATGCGCAAAACTGACGGCGATTTTGTAATCGAGGTCGTATTCCCGTCTGATTTTATCCATAGGTCCAAGACAGGCTCTAATCCCCTGATGTCCATTAATGGAATTGGAGGCGCAGACAAACAGAAGGTTTACAGGCAGTTCACTGACATGGTCAGAGCAGTCTTTCAAAAAAACAATCAGCGCACCGGTGCTGAATTTGTTTTCGTATGAACCAAGTCCATAAATCTGCTCTTTGTCGTTCAGACTTTTTTTCTGATATTTATCAGTAATAATCAGCTTTAATCTTTCCTTTAATTCATCTGATTTAAAGGCTAATGATTTAAGCATGCCGTAACTGTCGTTTCCTGAGGTGTCAGTGTTGCACTGGATAATGATCGTATCCCTGACCTCATTTTTGGAACTTTTTACAAGAGCGATGATGGAATGGTTGGTCCCGTCAGAATGCTGGATATATCTGAGATTATGCGGATGCTTTCTGAAATAGTTAAATTCACTGATGCCCTCATATACAGCGTTGATAAGGATATTTTCTCCTGCCGTACCTGATATGCTCGGAATGGCGATAAGCCACTTGACAAGAGTTTGAGCTTCTTCTTTGAATGGAATATGATCTAGCACAGTTGCACCTTAATTCTTTGCTGCTGTCAGACTGGAGTTGTATAAAGACGCTTTAAGATTTTTTACAGCTTCATCAAATGCCGCTTTTTCTGCCTGAGCCATTTTCGGCGTTCTGTTGTTCGGCAGATCCACAGTGAGAGGATCAACAGGACGATCATTGATACGTACCTCGTAGTGGAGATGCGCTCCGGTTGACCTTCCGGTATTTCCCGATCTTGCGATAATCTGACCTAAATTAACTTTCTGACCTTTCTTGACGTCAAACTTGGAAAGGTGCATGTAAACGGTTGAGAAATTATTCGCATGCTTGAGGATCACCACGTAACCGCCACCGCGCATATAGCCGGCAAAAGTAACTTCGCCGTCAGCTGGAGCATAGACCGGGGTTCCGACCTGAACCTTGAAGTCAACTCCGTTATGAGGAGCGATACGGTGCAGTACCGGATTGAACCTGTGCGGATTAAAAGGAGAGTTGACCTTGATAGTGCCCTGAAGAGGGAATCGTCTGAACACACCGGCTGTCGGCTGGTATTCTCTTTCACCGTAGAATGTTCCATTCTTAGGATGCCTGAAGACGCTGACCGTACCCTGTTTCCTTGATTTTATCTCTATTGCGGTTATCTGTCCCTTTCCGCCTGAGGCAGTGAAGAGAACCCTGAACGAATCTCCGGACCTGAGCTTTTTAAGATTGATTTTCCCTGACAGTGCTGCGGTTATGGTCGCAATTTCCTTTTTGCCCAGCGCCATTCGTTTTGCCGTCTGGCTAAAGTTTTCCTTGGCCTCAACAGTTGCAACGATCAGCTGAGGGCGATGTTTGAGCGCTTCTCTGAATTCCTCTTCTTCTTTTTTCTGCTGCTCGGCAAGGGCAATGGCTTCAAGCCGTTTGCGTTCAGCCTCTTCCTTCGCTTTCTCTTCTCGCTCTTTCTGTCCCTGAATTGCCAGAGGCATATTGGAGGCAAGTTCAAAGGTTTTTATAAGATCGGCAGATTCAACGTGTTCGTTTTTACCTTCGTATACCGTGGCAAAGTCATTATCGACATCCATTCTGGTGAAGCGGATCTGTTTGCCGTTTGGCAGTGGTTTAACCATTTCCATGACAATGTTGTTCTCATCGACAAGGAAATGGATTTTATCGCCTACTGACATGACGAGGTCTTTCTTTTTGGCAGCCGAAGTGATTTTCTTGAGCGTCTGAGACGGAAGATTAAGTTCATAGAAAATCTTCGAGAGCGTGTCTCCTTTTTTAACTGTCTGGGAGTACCACTTTCCTGATGGTCTTTGTGCAGGTACACTGCGGACTTCATCTTTCTCTGCTGCTGTATCGGTAACACCCGGAGCTTCTGTGTCAGCTTCCGATTCCTGTGCAGGGGTTTCTGCGACAAGATCTGCTCCGTTCATGATTTCCTGAACGGTAATTTCTGGGAAAAGAGCTGTCTGCTGACTTCTTCTTAGCAGCTCCTGTAATGAATTGGTTCCGATGTCGTCGGTACTGTTCGAGGCAACAAAGGGTCTGCGCAGTCTGCCGTCTTCTTCAGGTGAGACATTTTCTGCCCGCTGTTCTGGTATAACAGGATGATGTTCTTCCTGCCTAGGTTTCGTATCCGAGGCCAGAATGGCGAGAGTACTGTCCTCATCTGTTTCTGTCCGGGCATAATCTTCACTGTCCTCTGAAGCTGTGGCAGGATTGTTGAAGAACGAGGTAGGGAATACCTCCTCATCATAGTTTTCCTGTGATCCGGCGCTGGAGGCCATTTCAACGTTTGCGGCGTTCTGCTCGTCAGCAGACAGGTAGATCTGTTCTAGTTCCTTCTTATCCTGAAAACGGTGTTTGGTATCTCCAAAAAGGGCAAATAAACTCAAACTGTCAGAGTCGGCTTCAAAATCCTCAACGTTGTCGTTGATAGGAATGGCACAAATAAAAGACATGACACAAACCGACACGATACCGATAACGTGCCGGGCAGGGAAAGGGAAAATGCCGGTATTTGGGGTTACCGCCACATAATCCTCACTGATTTTTTTCTTGTTTATTCTGATGTTCAACATAACCAATTGATCATACCATAAAGCCCTTCACAGAAACGAGCTTCAGTATGTATATTTCTAGGTTAGATCAGCAGAACGGTAAATATTTCCATAGCGATAACCAGAATAAGCAGAGCGGTGACAATATATCCCTGTTTTGTCACAGGATAGCCAAGAGCAAGATACATCGACACGGGCGAGCGCATAGTTATAAGTCTGCGCTGAGCACTCCTTTTGAACCATAACTCTCTGTTTTTCCCAAGAATAAACCTCAGAGCAATAGTGGTGCCCAGCGCCAGAAAAAAACAGAGGACCACACGATCTGCAGTAACAGTAAAAGTAAACGAGTCAAACATCAAATACCCTGAAAAATCAGATTAACCTTTGCAATCTTTCTCACAATATTGGCACAAATAAGATGAAATTTCATTTCTTATGTCTAAAAATCGTAACTAGCAATATAGTTCTGTTATATGGGACAAAAAATATCAAGCGGAGGCGATATGGATGATGCTGTTATAACTTTAATCGTATTAGGCGTAGTGTCTTTCCTGTTTATTACGGAACTGATACCGATTGCTATAACAGCACTGAGTGCAACGGTAGTTCTTGCACTTTGCGGGGTTCTTACCACCAAGGAAGCCTTTTCAGGATTCTCAAATTCAACCGTGATCCTTTTTGCCGGCATGTTCGTTGTGGGAGCAGCAATGCTCGACTCGGGACTGGCGCAGGCAATAGGTAATTACGTGGTCAGAAAAGTAGGAACCAATGAAGTTCCGCTGATGATTGCGCTGATGATCGTGACTATCTTTATGTCGGCCTTTGCCTCTAATACGGGGACCGTTGCCTGTCTGCTGCCGATGGTGATCGGTATCTGCGTTTCGGCGAAAATCCCGTGTTCTGCGCTTTTGATGGGACTGGCGGTAGCGGCAAATACCGGCTGTAACCTGACCATGGTCGGTACTCCTCCTAATATGCTCGCCAATGCAGCCCTGGAGAACGCCGGTTTCCCTATGTTCGGCTTTTTTGAATTCACCATTATCGGCGGACCGATTGCCCTTTGTTGTCTTGTTTTTATGGTTACTGTCGGTCGTAAAATGCTGCCAAGACACAAAGCGGAACTTGGTGCTGTAAGCAGTTACGACGGTCCTGTCGGTTCAAGCAGACAGCGCTGGGAGGCTTTACTTATCCTGGCCTTTGTTATCGCCGGTCTTATTATCGGTATTCCGGGGGTAAGTCCATCTATGGTGGCTGTAATAGGTGCTCTGGTCTGTGTGCTGTCAGGATGTATTACGGAAAAGCAGGCCTATCAGGGCATTGACTGGGTCACTATTTTTCTGTTTGCCGGCATGCTACCTATTGCGACCGCTCTTGAGAAGACCGGTGCCGGACAGATGGTGGCGGAAACGGTTGTAGGTTTTATGGGTGAAAATCCATCAGGTACGACCATTATGGCAGTTCTGTTCCTGCTGTCCTGCGGTCTTACCCAGTTTATGCCAAATACCGCTACAGCAGCACTGCTTATTCCGATCGGTCTGTCCATTTCGCAGCAGATTAATGCTTCACCTCTTGCTGTAACCATGGGCATTACAATTGCTGCCTCCTGCTCATTTGCAACACCTGTTGCCACTCCTCCGAACACTCTCATTATGACCCCGGGCGGATTCCACTTTGTCGACTATATCAAGGTCGGTCTGCCTATGTGCCTGATCAGCTTTGTGCTCTGCGTGCTGATTGTTCCGGTGGCATGGCCATTCCACTAATTCTGCGAATTTCTGGATAATCAAAAAGGCAAATATCTTGTTTGCCTTTTTTTGTTTTCAGATGAAAACTCAAAACGTTTATACTGACAATAAATCTGATAAAATCTTTTTTCAATCAGGGTATTAAAGATAATTATTGATTCTCCGCATTCGGCAGTTCAGTCTGGTGGGCGGACGGATTTCATTTCTGCAGGTAAAGGTGTTTTCTCACTTCATTTATTGTTTTGTTAATCTGGTTAAAAAATCGGCTCTGTGCGTGTATGGTATAATTGAATCAGTTTTTTATTTAGGGTAGATATTGATGAATCCTTTGAATATTCTTAGAAAATTCGATCCAGATCTTTATGACTTCTTTGAAAAAGAGCTTGAGCATCAGCACGGTACGCTGTCGTTCATCCCTGATGAGAACAGTACATCTCCTCTTTGTGCTGCCATTATGGGAAATGTGCTGGTCAATTCTGTATCAAAGGTTTCCTTCAATCGTTCACTCGGCCTTGAGGCGATGGCGACCAAACGGGTCTGTGAACTGTATAACGCTGAGCATGCCAATCTCAGAACAATTACCATCGAAGCAGCCTCGAGAGTCGTTTTTCAGGCTCTGACCAAACGCGGTGATGTGGTGATGTCACTTGATCTGCGCAAGAAAGAGCACTGCAACAGTGAGAATTTTGCCTTCAGGTTTGTAAACTTCGGTGTAGATCCGAAAACTCAGCAGCTTGATTATGATGCAATTGAAAAACAGGCCTTAGTCTGCAAGCCACAACTGATTATCGTGTCGCCGATCAATTATCCACTCGATATTGATTATGCCCGTTTTGCCAAAATAGCCAAAGACTGTGGTGCTCTTTTATGGTGTGATATCTCTCAGGTTGCAGGACTGATAGCAGGTGGCGTTCTATCATCACCGTTCCCTCATGCAGACATCGTGACGTTCTCTGCTCATGGTGCTTTGCAGGGACCTCATGGTTCGGTAATTCTGACTACCAGCGAGCTTGCCAACGCCATTGACAGAGTTGTCACAACCTCTGGCCATAACGGACTGCTAACCGCAGAACTGGCAGCCTTGGCCTCCCGTCTGCAGGAGATGAAGGGTGAACCGCATAAGGCATACGTCAGGGCGGTTGTGGAGAATGCCAAGGCACTTGCCGAGGGGCTGCAGAGAGGTGGCGCCAAGATTATCTCAAACGGTACACAGTCCCATTTCGTGATGGTTGACTGCAAGAGTAGCGCTATTGCTGCCCGCGGTGCTCAGGAGGTTCTCTCTCAGGCCGGTGTTATGGTTCGAATCTGCAATATCCTGACTTCAGATCCTAATGTCAGATACGAAGCAGTTCGTTTCTCAACACTCGTTCCAACCACCAGGGGGGTTACCTCAATCCAGATGGAGAATATCGGTGAGGCTATCGCACAGGTACTGATGAATCCTGATGACAGGCATATCAAGACACTGCATGATCTGGTATCTAAAATTACCTGTGTACTGCCGGCTTTTTCTTTGTCCTGGCTTGAGCCGTCTGTCCGCGAGAATATCGCTTCGGTCTCTTATGATCTGACCGAGAAATCGTGTACCCGTGATAAGAAAACTGATGAACTGAAGAAAATAGGGGGACTTTTCCTGGACAAGGGATCAAGATCCTGATGTCTGTGAATTCTCCTTTTCTTGAAGCAGAACTGTTTTCGGTGGCTCCAATGGTGGATGTTACCAATTCTGCCTTCAGACGTGTGGCCCGTGTTTTTACAAAGCGGGCCATGCTGTACACGGAGATGATAGCCGCAGAAGCCCTGTGTCACGGCAAAACTAATCTGATAAAACATGCTGGTAATGAACTGCCTTGTGTTCTACAGTTAGGTGGCAGTGATCCTAGGCGTCTTGCTCTGGCGGCAAAGATTGGAGAGGACTTTGGTTACAGCTGTATAAATCTAAATGCCGGCTGTCCTTCTGATAAGGTTCAGCAGGGTCGTTTCGGGGCGGTCCTGATGAAAGATCCTGATCTTATCGGTCAGTGTGTATCGGCTATGATGAATGCTGTGTCAATTCCGGTATCTGTCAAGACCAGAATCGGGGTGGATGAATTTGATAATGAGGATTTCACCCGTTATCTTATCGGCACCATTTTCGGCTATGGCTGCCGGCACGTTATTATCCATGCCAGAAAATGCTGGCTTGAAGGATTATCTCCCAAAGAGAACCGAACTGTCCCGCCTCTCGATTATGATCGGGTCTACAACCTCAAGAATGATTTTCCTGATCTTAATATCACCATTAATGGAGGTATTACTGATCTCTGTCAGTGTGTTATTCACCTCAATCACGTTGAGGGGGTTATGCTGGGCAGAGCGGTGATCGACAACCCTTATCTTCTGGCAGGTGTTGATCACGAACTCTTTGGAGATGATGCACCTGTCAAATCACGTGAACAGTGTTTTTATGAACTTCTTGATCTGGCTGAGACTTTTTTAAGTGAAGGACATAAACTGCAGCATCTTGCCATTCATGTACTGAATCTGTTTGCCGGATGTCCCGGTGCCCGCAACTACCGCCGTTATCTGTCCGAGCATATGACGCAGGAACATGCGGGTGTAGAGGTCCTTGAAAAAGCATATGCAGCAATGCAGTAGGAGATGAATTATGGAACTGTCTGTTAATTCCACAGTAAAACTGAATAACGGGGTCAGGATGCCAATCTTTGGCTGCGGTGTATTCAGAGTAAGACAGGGCGAAGAGTCTAGAGCAACTGTAAGAACCGCCATAGAGAACGGCTATAGGATGATTGATACAGCCAGAGTTTACTGCAATGAACGCAGTGTCGGTCAGGGAATTGCTGATTCGGGGTTAAAAAGGGAAGAACTCTTTGTCACTACCAAGCTGTGGAAAGAGGACTGGAACGATCCGCGCAAAGGTCTTCTTGATTCTCTTGAGCGACTGAACCTGTCATATGTTGATCTTTTTCTGCTTCACTGGCCATTTAAGGGATTTATTCAGGCCTATAAGGTTCTTGAGCAGCTGCAGGAAGAAGGTTTGTGCCGAGCCATTGGGGTTTCCAACTTTAAAATTCATCATCTCAAGGAACTGCTTGATTCCGGGATCAAGGTGATTCCGCAGGTTAATCAGATGGAAATCCATCCGTTAAATACGGAGATGGCTCTGACACAGTTCTGCTACGAAAAGGGGATCACTATGGAGGCATACTCTCCGTTGGGTGGCGAAGGGCGGCTGATCCTTGATGATCCCCGTCTTATCGGCATGTGTGAGTATTATCAGAAAAAACCATCTCAGATCATTCTGCGCTGGGATTTACAGCGCGGGGTGGTGCCGATTCCAAAATCTGTTCATGCACAGAGAATTCTTGAGAATTCTCAGCTGTTTGACTTTGTTTTATCACAGGGTGACATTGAAACCATTAATGATATGAACCGTGATGAACGCAGGAATTATGAACCTGATCTGATTGACCAGCGCCCGTCATGGCTTGAACCACAACTTGTGGATGAGGTCTGAGTCAATCTGAGATCAGCACTTAATATGATGTAAATGTTTTGAGGACTGAAAAAGTCATGGATAAATAGGGGCGGAAAGTATTTTTCCTCCACCGACTCTTATTGCCGTCATACCAGCATTTTTTATGCCCTCAAGACCTAATGGTGTATCCTCAAAAACTATACAGTCGTGAGGTTCAGTCTGCAGTCTCTGTGCGGCGGTAAGATAGGTATCAGGTGCCGGCTTGCCGTGCCTGACCTGATCTGAGGAAACAATAGTATCAATGAACTCTTGAAGTTTATACTTTTCGAGCAGGTACTTCGTTTCCGGTAACTGGGAACCTGTCGCGACTGCTACCTTAAGACCATTTTTTTTGGCTCTTACCAGAATATCGGCAATCTCTTTTAGTAGAGGTACCTGCTGCAGATATTTCTTCTTATAGAGTTCCATTTTTTCCCTTGCCAAATTCTGACAGTCAAGGTCAAGATTATGCATCTGACACCATTGCTCACAGATGGCGACACTCTTCAGACCACCTACGGTGTTCATATAGTCAAGAGTCATCACCGGCATGCGGTACTTTATATTTATCTCCTCCCATGCCTTCTGATGAAACGGCTCACTTTCAACAAGCGTTCCGTCAAGGTCAAATATAGCAGCCTTAAAGGAGGATAACAGGTTGTTTATGTCTTCCATGGCGGTACTCTTTTATAGCGTTAATCGCAGGTACAGTTAATTCTGGCGGCAATGTGCTCAGGCAGATCGTCTTCCCACTGCTCCGGGGCAACACAGATCAGCTCTCCGTTGCTCTTGCGCATCACCACACGCTTAATCTGGGCGTTGAGGATCAGACGCTGACACATGGCGCAGGGACTGATCTGCTCTGTTGGCTGATTGTTTCTTGCATCGGTACCCGCAAGATAGAGTGTTCCTCCCACAATATCGAGCGGATTGCCATTGATGATTGCATTAGCTTCTGCGTGTACTGAACGGCAGAGTTCATAATGAGTGCCTGGTTTGATCTTCAGCTGTTCGCGCAGACAGACTCCGAGTTCTATGCAGTTAGCTCGATGTCGTGGTGCTCCGTTATATCCGGTGGAGACAATGCGTCCGTCTCTGGAAACAATGACAGCACCGTAACGTCTTCTAATACAGGTTGATCGCATGGAAACGGCCTGAGCGATTTCTATGAAGGATTCATCTTTTGTAGGTCTTTGGTAATTATCAGTCATAGTAGTAACGCAATGTTTATTCAGAGAATGGAGAAAATAATGTTACAACCTTTTTACTTTTAAGTGTATTGAAAGTAAATCTGCCCGCTATATTGATATATTCTTTTCAAAAATAATCAGGCAGAAACCTCATTATCGAAATTTTGGCAGTCACAGTTGTCATCATATTCCATATTGAGAATGTTTTTAACACTTGTGAGAAAAACAATAAGAATAGGGCTGGCACTTTGGATGGCGCTTTATAATGAAACTCAAAAATAAGAAAATTTCGAAAGTTTGTGAATTTGCGTAGGTGATTTCATTATCAGCCAGTTAAGGTCAGCCCGTTCATAATATTCCATATTCAAAAAGGCTCCAAAAACACGTCCTTCAGGCAGACATATAAGGTGCCAGACTAATCAGTATTTGTGGTTTTAAAACGGTTCTGATCCGTTTAATAGTGATTATGGTAAACTACAAAGTCACGTAATTTCATGATGTTACCATATAATGACTTTCTGGGTTTTCAAATCGACATCTTTTCTGCTATAATCTTGCGCGCTGTTTATTCTGGTCGCAGTTTAAACGGTTTGTTTTATCAAATATAGGAATTTATATATTATGGCTATCGAATTAGAAGCTACTTCACGTAAAGACCTGGGGAGAGGTGCGAGCCGCCGCCTTCGTCGTAACGCTCAGATCCCTGCTATCATTATTGGTCAGGGTAAAGATGCTGTATCAGTAACTCTCAACGAGGAGAAACTGATCCTTGCCGCATTAAAAGACGAGTTCTACAAAGATTCTGTTACCGTAAAAGTTGACGGTAGTGCTGTTACCGTGAAGGTAAAGGACATTCAGCGTCATCCTGTTTCAGATCGTATTATTCACGTCGATTTCATGCGTGTTTAATCGAAGATTCTGATTATTGAAGGAAGGCCACTCTTGAAAAAAGGGTGGCTTTTTAATTATATTGGTTGCGACTAATGAAATTGTAAAAGCGGAGTCATTAAATGACAGATGAGGCTGTTTTAGGTCACATGATAGAGCTGCCGGTTGTGACGATCGCCGATCAGGGCGCTTTTGTTGATGGTGGTCCTTATGGGGAACTGTTTGTTCCTCACAGTCAGCTGCCTCGTGATCTCCAGGTTGCAGATACTCTCAGAGTGTTCCTGTATAAGGACAGCGGCAGAGTATACGCTACAGCAAAACATCCTTATCTTGAACTGGGGATGATTGGTCAGTTGCGTGTCAACTCCATGGAACTTGGTACTGCCTACCTTGATATGGGAATACCCAAAGAACTTGTCGTACCTCTTTCTGAGCAGAAAACCATATTCGAAACAGGACGTAACGTCATAGTATACGTAAACATTGATGACGAGGGGCGTCTTTTCGGTACACAGCGTTTTAACCGATTTATAAAGGATACTGTCCCAAAGAACACCTACAGTCGCGGTCAGCGCGTTACCGTTGTGCCGCTAAATCATACGCCGTTAGGGCTGAGAGTAGTGGTTGAGGACTCGTATTTCGGTCTAATTTACAAGTCAGAGAAGAATGGTGAAGTCAGACTTGGTAAACGTTACAGCGGTTTTATCGCCAATATCAGAGACGACGGGAAACTTGATGTAACTCTCCAGCAGCCAGGCGTCAGCGGTATTGAACGTGCCGCATTTGATATTCTTAAAGCGCTGGTGGTTTCAGACGGTTTCCTCGATTTCAATGATAAGTCGTCGCCTGAACGTATCGAAGACTATCTGCATATGTCAAAGTCAAGGTTTAAAAAATCAATTGGTCACCTTTATAAGGATCGTCTTATAACAATTGAGGACGATGGCATAAGACTGACAGAAAAAGGGAAACAGGACTATCTAAGTCACAGTTTAAAGAGAACGGACACGGATAAAAGCTACAGATAAAAGGAGACGGGGAACGTACCTGGTACTTACTCCCTGAAATATTTATGACTGATATGCTGATTGATCTTCTGGGATTTTCGTTAAAAACACTTGTTGTATTTATCATTATTGCGCTGCTTCTCTCCATCGTGATTGGGATTATAAAGTCCGCCCGAGATCCTGAACTTTCAGAAGAGTCTTCGAAAGAGTCCTATCGTTTTACTGATCTCAAACAGAAAATCTATGAGAGAAAAGAACTGGCGGAAAAAGAACTCAAACTTATGGCTGCTGATCCTGCCGAACGAGAGAAACTGAAAAAGCAGATGAGCAGTAAAAAGTTCAGACAGAAACAGTCTGAGACCCAGAAGGAATTCTACGAGAAGCAACTCTCACAGATAAAGGAACTTGAAAGCAGGAATATCTTCTGTCCGCAGAATCTTTTCCTGCTTGACTTTGATGGAGACATCAAAGGCTCGAATGTTGCACAGTTAAGACGGGAAATCGATCTTATAACTGATGTGGCTACGGAGAAGGATGAGGTCGTTATCAGACTGACGTCTCCGGGGGGAATGGTCAATTCATATGGTCTTTGTGCGGCACAGCTGATGAGACTGCGCGACAAAGGCATCTATCTTACCGTCTGTGTTGACTCGGTTGCCGCCTCAGGCGGTTACATGATGGCTGCGGTAGCCAATAAAATCGTTGCCGCACCTTTCTCCTACATCGGTTCAATTGGTGTTGTCGCTTCGATTCCTAATTTTAACCGTCTGATGGATGATCACAAGGTCGATTATGAACAGATCACCGCTGGCAAATACAAACGTACCGTAACCATGTTCGGTAAAAATACGGATGAAGCCAGGGCAAAACTCAAAGAAGAGCTTGAGGCGATTCATAAACGCTTTAAAGAGGAAATTGCTACCTTCAGGCCTCAGCTTGATATCGAGCAGTTTGCCACCGGTGAGCACTGGCTTGCTACGGATGCTAAAGAGAGAGGTCTTGTAGACGAAATTGAGACCTCTGATAGCTATCTTGAAAGACGTATTTCACAAACTCATAAATGTGCGGTACAAATTAAATGGAAGGTTAATGAGAAGAAGTCCCTGATGGGACGCTTAAAGAAGTTTCTAACCGTCAGGACCTGGGTTAAGAGTATAAAAAAAATGTTGTCAGAGAATGACTGGCAGCAGAATATAAACATTAAATAAGTAGAGAAGAGATAGATATGGCTAAATCTCTGGTAATTGTAGAGTCTCCGTCAAAAGCTAAGATTATCAATGGCTATCTTGGTGATGATTTTGTTGTCAAGGCAAGTGTCGGTCACATTCGCGATCTTCCTGTAGGAGGCAGTACCCCTGAAGAAAAGGCTCCCAAAGGACAGAAGGTCAAGCGCGACAAACAGCTGGCTCTGGCAAGACGCATGGGGATAGACCCTAATGACAACTGGAAGGCCAACTACCAGATTATGCCTGGTAAAGAAAAGGTGGTTAGTGAACTGAAAAAACTGGCCAAGACTGCCGAAAAAATCTATCTTGCAACCGACCTTGACCGTGAGGGTGAGGCTATCGCGTGGCATCTGCGTGAGGTTTTGGGCGGTGATGAGTCCAAGTATCTGCGCGTTAAATATCCGGAAATTACCAAGAGTGCCATCAGTAAGGCATTCGCCAATCCTGGACAGATCAATATGGATCTGGTGAACGCTCAGCAGACCAGACGTTTTTTAGACCGTGTGGTTGGTTTTATGGTCTCGCCGATTTTGTGGAAAAAAGTTGCCCGCGGTCTTTCGGCAGGTCGCGTACAATCTGTCGCCGTCGAGCTTATTGTCGACAGGGAGCGTGAGATTAAGGCCTTTGTTCCCGAAGAATACTGGACTATCGATGTTAAGACCCGCAATAAAAAAAATGAGGAACTCATTCTGCAGTTATCTTCCATTGACGGTAAAAAAGCTGTTATCCGCAATGCCAATGAGTCTGCAGCAGTTGCCGCTGCGCTACGCCTTTCAAAGTTTACGGTAAGTAAGGTTGATAAACGTCAGGGTAGTCAGAGAGCTCCTGCTCCTTTCACCACCTCAACATTGCAGCAGGCAGCCAATCAGCGTCTTGGTTTCTCGGTAAGACGCACCATGAATGTTGCCCAGCACCTTTATGAGCGTGGTCTTATCACCTATATGCGTACTGACAGTGTAAATCTGTCAGCAGAAGCCCTAAAGGCGGCCCGTGACATCATTAAGGAAGAGTTTGGTTCAAGGTATGTTCCGGAAAAACCAAATTATTTTCAGTCAAAAGAGTCTGCCCAGGAAGCCCACGAAGCTATCAGACCTTCGCATCCTGGGCAGCCGCTGCCTGCTGATGTTGACAGAGACGGCCAGAGACTGTTTGACCTTATCAATGCCCGCTATCTCTGCTCGCAGATGCCTCCTCAACAGTATGAATCAACAACTGTTTCCATTGATGCCGGAAACTATGGCCTCAAGGTGAACGGCAAGCATGTCCTGTTTGATGGCTGGCGCAAACTGTGGGGAAGTAGCAAGAATGATGAGGTTCTTTTGCCTGAAGTTAAGGAAGGAGAGGAGCTGGTGTTCGATTCCCTGAAGGAACAGCAGCACTTTACCCAGCCTCCTGCACGCTATTCTGAAGCCACTCTGGTAAAGGAACTGGAAAAGGACGGTATCGGCAGACCATCAACCTATGCCACGATTATTTCCACTATTCAGGACAGGGGCTATGTACTTATTGACCACGGCCGTTTTTATGCCGAACCTATGGGGGAGATTGTAACCGACCGTCTTCGTTTCAGTTTCAAGTCGCTGATGGATACCAGTTTTACAGCCTCTCTGGAAACCGAACTTGACCAGATTGCTGAAGGCAAAGAGAACTGGCAGGTAAGTCTGGATCGTTTCTATAAGGATTTTGAAGCTACCGTAGAGAAGGCCGGTCTGTCATCAGACAAGGGCGGCATGCCGGAAAACAGACCGCTTGAAATCTCTATGAAATGTCCTCAGTGCGGCAAATATAATCTTGCCGTACACTCGGGTAAAACTGGTATTTTTCTGGCCTGTCAGGGCTATTATGATAAGGATGTACCGTCTGAGGAACGTTGCCGTAAGACCATCAACCTTAAACCTATAACTTTTGCCAATCTTAAAAAAGATCTTAGCGATGAGGAAGAGGCAGAGATCCTGAGAAGTCGTCCACGCTGTCCGGTGTGCGGTGCCATAATGGATTCCTATCTTATTGACGAGCAGCATAAACTTCATGTCTGTACAGCCACAAACTGCAACGGTTATAAACTTGAAGATGGCAACTTCTCTTCTGAAATCGATCATGGTCCTGAGGTTGTCTGCGAAAAGTGTGGAGCCATGATGCAGCTTAAGGAGGGCCGTTTCGGAAAATATATGGCCTGCTCCAATGTCTCCTGCGGCAATACCCGCAAGATTCTGAAAAACGGTCAGGTTGCACCTCCGCGGGAGGATGCTGTTGACCTGCCGGAACTGCCTTGCAGAACTTCAGGTTCACATTATGTACTGCGCGACGGTGCCGCCGGTATATTCCTTGCGGCAAATAATTTCCCTAAGGTGCGTGAAACCAGACCGCCAAAAGTAGCTGAACTCAAGCGCTTCCGTGACAGGATCTCTGCCAAGTTCCACTATCTTGCAGACGGTCCGCTGACTGATCCTGACGGTAACGAGACTGAGGTTAGATTTTCGCGTAAGTTTAAAAAGCAGTACATCGTTTCCGTAAAGGACGAGAAAATGACCGGCTGGATGGCTTTCTTTAACGAGGACTCGAAGCGGTGGGAGGCTCAGAATGTAAAGAGCACTTCAAAAAAGACTTCCGTCAAAAAGAGTACCACTGTCAGGTCAGCAGCAAAGAAAACGACGGCCGGGAAAAAAGCTGTGACAAAGAAATAAGATGCTTTATATTGAATCCTCAGGAAAACTCATTCTGAGGATTTTTTTGGTGTTAGGTTCTGCTTTTGTTTAATTTCGACTATCATAGGCAGAGAAAATCCTACATAATCCATCTTTGGGGACAGTATGTCAGATAAAGCAAATATTATGAATGACTTCAACGGTAAAAGTACTACCGCGTTATTGCTGGGGTCCGGGGAGTTAGGCAAGGAAGTTGCAATAGAACTTATACGTTACGGTATTACCGTGGTGGCTTGTGACCGCTATGACGGTGCTCCGGCCATGGGTGTTGCGCAGAAGAAGGCTGTCATTGATATGCGCGACCCGGTTGCGCTTGAAAACCTGATACGTAAGGTTAATCCTGATTATATAATCCCTGAAATAGAGGCCATTTCCACCGAGACTCTCCTCAGGCTCGAAAACGAAGGTTTTAAGGTAGTACCAAGCGCCAATGCGGCCAACATTACCATGAACCGTGAGGAGATAAGAACCCTGGCGGCTGAAACACTGCAGCTTCCAACTTCCCCTTATTTCTTTGCCTCGTCTCTTGAGGAAATAAAGGAAAAAATCGGTTCAGTCGGGTTCCCTTGTGTCATGAAGCCGATTCAGAGTTCTTCAGGCAAAGGGCAGAGTGTGGTGCATAGTGAAGGTGAACTCGAGGACAGTTACAAAAATGCTTGCCAGAACGGACGTGGCGGAAAAACCCGTGTTATCGTCGAGGGGTTCATCAAATTTGATTTTGAAATTACGCTTCTTACGATCAGTGCGGTTGACGGCATTCATTTCTGTCAGCCAATAGGTCATCATCAGGTAAACGGTGATTATCACGAGTCGTGGCAGCCGGAAATTCTCTCTGAAGATGTACTGCTTGAGAGCAAACGTATCGCATCAAGTGTTGTTAAGGCTCTAGGCGGATACGGTATCTTCGGAGTTGAACTGTTTATCTGCGGTGATGATGTCATTTTCTCAGAACTCTCTCCGCGTCCTCATGATACCGGAATGGTGACGATGATTTCTCAGGATCTGTCCGAGTTTGCTCTGCATGTGAGAGCGCTTTTAGGATTGCCTATAGGTGACATCAGTTTCTACGGTCCTTCAGCATCGGCAGCGCTACTCGTCAAGGGAGACGGCAACAGGATCAGTTACTCTGGAATCGATAAGGCTCTTGGTGTCACGAAAAACAGTCAGGTACGTATCTTCGGGAAACCTGAGGTCCACGGTGAGAGACGCATGGGGGTATGTCTTGCCAGAGCCGAGAATGTTGAGGATGCTGTTGCCGCCGTAAAGCAGATGCGTGAAAAGATAAAAGCGGAGGTGACTTCAGATGCCGATGATCCCTCTTAAAAGATTCGAAACGATGGATCCTTTTATTCTGGTTTCTGCTGTAAATATGCAGCTTAGAGACGAATTCTCAACTCTTGAGGATTTATGTGCCTCTCAGGAGATTGATACGGAAAAACTGCGTGCTGTTCTGAAAAAACACGGCTTCAGATACGATGAAGAAGGCCGTCAGTTCAAATTAAAGTGATACCTTCAAATGAAGCAGGCAGATATATGTTCTGCCTGC
Organism: Succinivibrio sp.; assembly: GCA_017635415.1. GTDB lineage: Bacteria > Pseudomonadota > Gammaproteobacteria > Enterobacterales > Succinivibrionaceae > Succinivibrio. Next base: position 19,996 of record JAGBLM010000106.1, read on the forward strand.
CACTGCCTCTTAACTGTCATGGACTGGACTCGAGACTTGGTGGTCTGTGGTATCAGCTTACCGACAACCGGTTGAATATCACCTCTGATCCTTTGCTTCTGCCGTGCAGAATTCAGCCTCACAGTCTTCCATCTCCGCGTTTCCTGTTTCCTCTGGGCATAAATCCGCAGACATTGCTTGATGCTCCTGCTGAAAATATCTTCTATAAAAAAATCGAAGAACAGTTAAGCATTAAGGATACGGTTGTTCTGACCTGGTCGTCGCGTTATATGCAGGCCTTTGATGCCTGTGCCGTACGCCTGTTTAAAAATCCGAACATGCTTTATAAGCCTCAGTGTGTGCTTGATATAAGGACTCTGCTTTATGTCTGCAGTATTTTTGGCTCCGCAGGCGGCAAGGTAAAAAATTCACTGCCGGCCACAGGACAAAGTTACGGGTACAGGGAAAGGGCAGAACGCGGCGATCACAAGCAGCGCCTTAGGATTCTTATGTACCTTTTTTCCTGGGCCATAGATAACAACCCTGCGATAGCAGGTTACCTGCTAAGACCTCTTAACTCAAAGATAAGTCTTGTCAACGAGAGTCTCTCGCGTGACAGAGAGCTCATAACCCTGCTTAATGACGGCTCCTTAGGTCTTTTAAGACCGCTCTGTTTTGAGCGCAATCTGCTTACCGCCATTGTTCTGAATGTCAGTACTCAGCAGCTGCAGAAAATCACCTTTAACATATGTGACGGATGCTTCCTGTGTGGAACTGGTATTCTGACGCCTCTGCGGCAGAAAAATATGGATATAGATCTTGCCGGACTCTGTCAGAAACTGTACAGGGCAAAGGATGACGATATAGAAAAGGGCGCTGATTATTTTACCACCGCATACTATGCATCATTATCTGCTGTCGAGAAGCAGGTTTATATTGAACTTATGAGGGGAAATATCGGTGCTTTAAGAGAAAGAAGCAGCAGTGTCAGCGCAAAATTCTATCAGAATGTCCTGATTAATTTGGGTGATATCAGTCAGGGCAGACTGACTAATGATGAACTGAACCTGTATTATAAATTCTGTTCTATGATGATTGAGAAAGGTCTGCAGCGTTATGCCGATGATACTCAGCTGCTTTTCTCTGTCGTAGATGAGAATAATCCTGCTGATTTAACTTTACTAAAGCAGATAGCCGATTATCCTCAAATTCTCTAATCTGTACCTAAGTTTTTACAAAGTATCATCAGTTACTATAGTCAGATATGAAGAGGTGATACTTATGAATAAGACCTTTTTTATTCTTGTAGCTGCTCAGATTGTGGTGCTTTTCGACATTGCCGTTACACAAACGGTAAAGGCTGACGAACAGCCGGTTACAGGAGAACTGAGTCCCTCTGCAGACAGTGTGGTTTTTCAGCACAGTACCTTATCAGCTGTCCGGGATCAGGTTCCGGATAATGAAAGTGCGCCTGTTTCATCTCCTGAGGAGATGACAATAAAGAGAAATGATGCAACAGGCTATATGGCTCGTATTCTTGCAGACAGCAGCGTCAGAACAGCAAAGGGCAGTTCAGTTTCAGCAAACGGACCTGATGAGAGTGTTGTGATTGCCAGGAATGGCGGCACAGTGGTGATGCAGGAATGTAATATTGCAAAAGAAGGATTTTCCTCAGATATCAGCGACAGCAGATTCAACGGCCGCAATGCGACAGTGCTGGGCAATAATTCGACCATTCAGCTTACTGACAGTTCAATTTCTTCCACAGGTGAGGGGGCAACTGCCGTTTTTTCAACGGCAAATGCCACCATCACCGTGGAACATGTGCTTATTTCCACGTTTGAGGATTCTTCGGGCGGTCTTTATGCAAATCATGGCGGAACCATCAATGCCCAGGATGTTTCCATCTCAACCCAGGGGCAGCATAGTGCCGCCTTAAGATGTTCCTACGGTGAGGGCTTTATTTTTATCAATGGTGCGCAACTCAATACTACAGGTAATGCCAGTCCGTGTATCTATTCGTCAGGAGTCATCAAGGCCAGTAATGTCGTAGGAATGGCCGTCGGCAGTGAAATTGCGGTTGTGGAAGGCAAGAATGCGGTGATATTAGAGCGGGCTGAACTGACCGGTCGCGTAAACAACGGCATCATGCTTTATCAGAATGCTGATGACGAAACGGCCAATGGTGTGGCCTCATTTACAGCGAAGGACTCAATTCTCACCAACCTTTCTGAAGGTCCGATGTTTTTTGTAACAAATACCAGGGCAGATATTTATCTTGAGAATACAAAACTTAATTCAAACTCCGAGATCTTGTTAAGAAGTGCAGCAGGAAAATGGGGGGCTGAGGGCAGAAACGGCGGCAATACAACTTTAAACTGCGTCAATCAGGAACTGCGTGGACAGATTACTGCCGATAACCTTAGTACTGTAACACTGAACCTTAAGGGAAACTCAAGGTTTCAGGGCACGTTTAACGGTAATTTCTCTGCCCGAGAGGCCAATATCAGCCTTGAAAAGAATGCGGTCTGGTCACTTACCGGTAATGCCAGGGTAGACAGTCTTCTGGATGAAGATCCCTCTCTTTCAAATATCAGTTCCTATGGTTTTAATATTTACTATAACGAGAACAGATGTCCGCAATTTGAGGGAAAAATCATCCCTCTTCCGGGCGGAGGAAAACTCGAGCCACAGGTCTTCTATTAGATGGTTCTGACTACTGTCTGCAGATTTTTGGTTGTCTGTCTGTAATAGGGTACAGGCACGGTAGTCTTAATCGCTAAAAATCTTTTCAGGAGTCTGCAGTTTTTCAAGAAGGTTAGCAGATAATTTCAGTCCTCTGTCTTTATTAAGACAGAGCAGCAGACCGCACAGACCGTAAACTATTTCATCAAAGGAACGTTTAAACTCTCCTGTGTACCACGGATCGTCAATATCTCCCTTCCTGTCAGTGTAATCAAGCAGCAGGCTGATTTTATCAGATGGAGCATCAGGATAGAGCTTCAAAAGATTGGTGCGATTGTATTCTTCCATGAGAATTATCAGATCATATTCGCTAAAGTCTGTTCTTTTAATCTGACGGGCATGTTTGCCTGAACTGTCAATGCCAAGAGAACTGAGCAGTTTTTTTACGGGAGGATAGACACCGTTTCCCAGTTCCTCCTGGGAGGTTGCTGCAGAAGCGATACAAAACTGAGAGTCTATGCCGAAATTTTTTACCATTTCCCTGAGTGCAAACTCGGCCATTGGCGAGCGACAGATATTGCCGTGACAGCAGAATAAGATATTAAACATGTTTTCCTCAGCATTAAATTTATCAATTAAGAAGAAACTCTACAATATTCCCTGCAGTCTGTGAACAGAAAAAAACGGTAAAGACATTTTCTGCAGCAGTAGGCCTGTTGAACTGCTGCCGGCGCGGGTAAAAGGTCAGTGCATTCAGGACACAGATGTTCCTGGAGTTTACCGATGATGAAGATCGGTAAATAGATTTATGTGCTGATTCACATCCTTTACATATAAGTTTGGTCAATACATCTTTTACACGTAATAATAAAGACAGTGGTTCGTGCGAAACGATAAACGCTGATTATTCTGCAATAACTGAGGTGTCATCATGAAAAAACTAGTTCTGGCTGCGATTGTTTCTCTGCTGATTACTGGCTGTTCTGCTTCGATGGATAAAGAGGTTACCCTCGTAAAGGGCGAAACAACCATACAGGATGTGGTGAATTTATTAGGTTCTCCGCATGAAAGTGTTAAAGACGGCACTAAACTCAGATATGACTACAACAGTTCTAATACGACCAGAAATGTTACGACGGGTATTCTACTGGGTATGTTCTTCTACGATAATCATATTTTACAGCTGTGCGAGGCAGGAAAGAAGAACTGCAAGACCTTTAAGGCCAAAGAGGATGAAGACGCCAAATCTCTCAGAATCTTCTTTGAAAACGGCACCGTCTCTGATGCTGTCCTGATTGATCTGTAATACTCCATTCAAGTCTTAATCACCCGCTGCACTGATTTGTGATTAGGACTTTATTTTTTTTTTCCTCAATTTATACGCATAAAAAAGCCGCGGTAATGCCGCGGCGAAATTTAATGTTGTAGAGAGAAATCAGTTATCAGCGAACATTCATGATGGCGTCCATCACGGTGTTCTGGGTCTGAAGCGCCTGCGAGTTGGCCTGATAGCCGCGCTGTGCGAGAATCAGATTAACAAGCTGTGCGGTCAGATCAACGTTGGAATCCTCAAGATTGGCGTCCTTGATGGTGCCTGCTGTACCGACATTGGCCTGTGAGGCGATAGGTTCGCCTGATTCGTATGAGGCTTTCCACTGCGTATCACCAATCTTCTTCAGACCCTGCGGGTTGATGAAGTCTGCCATTGCCACCATTCCGAGGAATTTGTTTTTTCCGTTTGAGTAGGAGGCGACAATAAGGCCGTCCTCGGTTACCTCAACATTGGTCAGCTGACCTGAGGCATAACCGTCATCAGATGCGGTAGTGGTAATAGAGAAGTCACTGCTGCCGTACTGGGTGAATGAAGGTTTGAGCTGAACCTGCTGAGCATTTGAAATACCTCCGCCCATGGCTTCATAAAGATTACCGGTCCTGGTTTTATCAATTGCCGGGTCACGGGTAATATCCGGTTTGGTGAATTCACCTTGCGCATTTTTAAGATGAAAGGCTGATGGTTTGGTGGTAGAGAGGTTTCCATCTGAACTGAAGGTCAGAGTTGCCACAGAGAACTGTGATTTGTCATCTGATGAGGTTGAACTGCTAACCTGCATAATATCAGTGGTATCGGTATCTGAGACGTTTGCAAGGTCTACCGGAACGTCATCAACGTAGGTCAGCATTCTCCACACCGTGTTGTCATTGTCGTCAACATAATCCTTGAGGAAATAATAGGTCAGGGTATGTGTGCCGCCTAGCGAATCGTGCATGGTCTGAGAGGTTGAACAGGTGTAGGTACCACTGTCAGAGTGGTCAAATTTCGTGACCGCAGATTCAGCTGCAGAACCTAAAGGATCGGCATTGGCTGGAAGATTGAAGCCGATGCTTAAAACAGAGGTGGCCTTAGGGGCTCCTGAGGTGTGCGGGATCAAAATCGAGTGAGTTGAGTTCAGATCAAGATTGGATACTTTTCCGTTGTCATTGACATCATAAGCCTGCAGGTAATCACCCTGAGGGGTAACAATATATCCGGCATTATTGAGTTCGAAGGCTCCGGCTCTGGTATAGGAGAGGTTCTCGTAATTGTTGGTTGTCTCTGAACTGTTTACCACAAAGAATCCGTTGCCGTTAATGGCCATATCAAGATTATTGCCGGTATCACCTGACAGCGAACCCTGTTTAAACTGCTGAGCAACAGTTGAGGTGACAGCACCAAGACCTACAGCTGTTCTGCTGTTGGAAAATACTGAGTTGGTGTATATATCCGCAAACTCAGCACGCGAGTATTTAAAACCGATGGTATTGGCGTTGGCAATGTTATTGGATGTTGTATCCAAGAATTTCTGGTGTACGGAAAGACCGCTTAACTGAATACCAAACATATTATTATCTCCACAACTAGGTTATTGTATTTTTTCTCTCTGAGCAGTTCTAAATTTATTTCGGAATCTATATTGCTCCATGATTAGAAGCTAGCAAGCAGTGTGCCAAGGTTGAAAATATTGGTTTATATATTGAAATCCAATTAGTTAATAAAAGAAAATGACCTTCAGGTCTCTTTCCTGGCTTAGGTGGCAACGGCAATGTTTGCCGCCCTGAACATCATGCAGATTTCCTGGGGATGACCGGCAACAGGGATGATTTACAGAGGTGGCAGATACCGTGGGCAAAGAAAAAGCCCGTAGGTTACGGGCTTTTACTGATTTATTCTGTTAATGCAGAAATGCGCTTTTTACATCAGACCCATCATGGTTGGAATACCGATGGAGAGCCAAGGAACGTAGGTGATTAACAGCAGGATCAGGAACAGCATTGCCACAAACGGCAGCAGTGGTTTGATTACCTTTTCAATTGATATTCCGGTTACTCCGCAGGAGACAAACAGTACCGAGCCTACAGGTGGGGTCATACATCCTAAACACATGTTGAAGATAAGGAGTACACCAAACTGAACTTCCGTCATACCTAAGGATTTTACGATAGGCAGGAAGATTGGAGTGAAAATCAGAATTGCCGGGGTAATATCCATGAAGGTGCCCACAACGAGCAGGATCACGTTGATGAGCAGCAGAATCAGAATCGGATTATCCGTAATGCCGAGAATTGTCTGTGAAATAGCCCCGGGAATACCTGATAGCGCCATAACATAGGACATTGCTGAGGAGCAGGAGATCAGAAACAGTACTATTCCTGAAACACAGGCACTGTTGAGCAGAATCTTCATGAAACTCTCAAAGGTAATTGCCCTGTAGAAGATGGCTAAGGCAAGACAGTAGACTACACAGACACCGGCACCTTCAGTTGCGGTGAAAATACCGCCGACGATACCGCCGATTACTACGATGATAAGCAGCAGACTTGGCAGCGCTCTCAAAGTTATCCTTAAGGCATCAGAGAAACTTACTGAGGCACTTACCGGATATTTATGCTTACGAGCATACAGCCAGGCTAAAAGGGAGGTTGACAGTCCCATCAGAATACCCGGAATATAACCTGCCATAAACAGTGCAGCAATTGATACACCGCCTACAACAGCTGAGTAAACAATGAAGGCTGAAGTCGGAGGAATAAGAAGTCCGGTTGGTGCGGAGGCGATGTTTACCGCGGTGGCAAAACCGAGATCGTATCCTTCCTTCTTTTCAATCGGGGCAAGGGTTCCTCCGATGGCTGCTGAGGCTGCTACAGCAGAACCTGCCAGCGCACCGAAGAACATATTGCCAAGAACATTGGTCTGGGCGAGAGATCCCGGTACTTTGCCCACAAAAAGTTTGGCAAAATCGATAAGAAGGTTGGCAATACCACCGTTATTCATGATATTTCCGGCAAGAATAAACAGTGGTACGGCAAGCAGAGAAAAACTCTCGATACCGCCGTTCATTTTCTGCATGGCAAGGTAGGTAATCTGGTCCCAGCCTAAAGTCGGCAGTGCGGCACAGATTGAGGAAATGGCAATGCAGATGGAAATCGGAACACCGATAAAGAGCAGAACCATAAATACTGAAAACAGCAGCAGGGCGGCTAAACCGATACTCATTAGTCAGTCTCCTTTTTGTTCAGATCAATGCCGGTGAAATCTTCATAAAGATTGATAAGTTGAGCGATGGCAATCATTACGCCTGAAACCGGAGCCATGGCATATACAATTCCGCGGGATATACCAAGAAGAGGTGATCCCTGACTCATTACCGAGATGGCCAGACGGGTACCGGCTTCAGTCATAACTGCAAGAGCAAAAAACATGATCAGCAGATCAATGAAGACCATAATGGCATGTGTGAATTGCCCGAAAGCTTGTCACGAAAGAAGATCAGTGCCATATGCTGTCTTGTGGAAAACGCATATGCAGCTCCAATAAAACCGGTCCAGATCAGGGTATAACGCACTATCTCCTCGGTGAAGGCAGTCGGGGACTGGAAGAGATAACGCGAAACCACCTGAATGATGACCAGTGCGGTCATACTGATCAGTAAAAGGGCGGCTGCCCTTGAGAGTACCCACTCCAGCAGCCGCTTTATCAACAGAATTTTGCTCTGCATATTTCTATCCTGGATAATTAAATGGATTTAATCATCTCAACAAGTTTCTTAACACCAGGGTATTCCTTTGAATACTGTTCAACCATGCCAGAGGTTGCCTGCTGGAAAGCTGCCTTGTCGACATCGGTGATAAACTCGACATTGAGTTTTTCCTTTGCTTCCTTGATTGCCTCTTCAGTAGCCTTGTCCCAGGCAGCCTTCTGCCAGACGGTTGAATTGCGGGCAGCTTCAATAATGATCTTCTGATCATCTTTGCTTATGGTATTCCAGACCTTGGCGCTCATGACCAGAGCATCAGGAATAAAGGCGTGCTGATCCATTGAGTAGACCTTGCAGACTTCTCCGTGCTTACCGATGGTCAGAGCGGTTTCATTATTCTCAGTACCATCGATCACGCCGGTTGACAGGGCGGTATAAACCTCACCATAGCTCATTGCTACAGGGTTTCCGCCTAAAGCGGTTACCATGTCCATCTGAGACTTCATGTTCTGAACACGGATCTTGAGTCCTTTAAGATCTTCTGGTTTTCTTATAGGAGTCTTGACGGTGTAGAAAGAGCGTGAGCCTGAGGTGTAGTAGGTTAGAGTTACAAAGCCCTTGTCGGCACTCGACATAAAGAAGTCCTGCATCTGCTTTGAATCCATTACGCGATAGAAGTCGCTGGTATCCTTAAACAGATACGGCAGACCAAAGGTATTGTAGGAATCATCAAAAGAGGCAAGACCTGGGGCTGAAACCTTGGTCATAGGCAGAACACCTGAGTTGAGCTGTTCAAGACACTCGGTCTCTGAACCTAACTGGGCATTAGGGAAAACCTTAATCTGAATACGACCGTTGGTTTTGGCAGCTACTTCCTCGGCAAATTTGGCAATGGCCTGATGCACAGGATGTGTCTCATTCTGGTTGTGAGCCAGATTCAGGGTCATTGATTTTGCTGCACTGTCAGCTGCGGCTGTCTGTTCTGCTTTATTATTGTTGCCATCTCCGCAGGCGGTGAGACTTAAAGCGGCAATAGCAGCTAAAAGAACATTTATTTTTTTCATGGTTAGGATCTCCTTATTTGAAAATTACATGCCGAGCAGATCAAATTTCTCAAAAGATATTTCGAGTTCGTAATCTGCCTTTGGATTCTCTATCTTGATTTCTACGCTCTTTTGGTCGTGGTTGTAGTACCAGCAGCCTAAAGGCGCATTCTCAAAGTCTTTTGCTCTCAGATACGAGGTCAGTTTCTGTCCGTTCAGACTGACAAAGAAAGGTGCTTTTTCCTTGTGACATAAGGAGATGAGCAGATCCTTTATCTCAGTCTGATAGTTTCCCGCAACCTTTGCTCTGAGTTTTGAGACTGCTCCGTACTCAAAGGTAAAGGCAGTGGTCCTGAAGATGCCCTTCTCAAAGTCACGGGTCTGTCCGTCGTCTTCGTAGAGTGTGTAACTGCCGTTGCGATCAGCCATGACCTTAAGTTCAAGGGAGGTTATCTTATCGAGTGTTACATTCGTAAGATTGTTTCTGCACAAAGGCACAATACCGCCTGATCTGATGAAAACAGGAATGGAATCGAGCGTTACGTCGAAGCGATAAGTTTTTCCGCCCTCGTATTTTTTGTAGGTGTCAAAAGCGTAGTAGTCATAGCCTTTAGGGAAATAGATCTCATGTACGCTTTCTCCTTGTTCAACAATGCTTGCCACAAAGAGGTCACCTTCCATGAAGTTTACTGATTCCTCATCGCAGTTCTCATCCTCCTGATACTCAAGCGGCAGGGCTGTCATCATCGGAATGCCGCTGGTATGGGCTCTGTACATCAGAGAGTACAGATGAGGGATCATGCTGTAACGCAGTTTGATGGCTTTTCTGATATAAGGGATGACACTGCTGTACATCCATGGCTCTGTTACGGTGTTATCCGTATTGGTTGAGTGAATGGAGAAGCGCGGCTGGAAAATGCCGTTCTGTACCCAGCGTACAAATAACTCCGCATCCGGGGCCGTGCCATAGAAACCGCCGATATCGCAGCCGTTGTTTGAGACTCCTGACAGTCCCATGTTAAGAATGGTGGCGATATTGCCCTTGAGTGAATCCCAGGAGGTGAAATTGTCACCATCCCAGGTTTGCGCATAGCGCTGAATACCGCTGTGTCCGCTTCTGCAGACTACAAAAGGTCTTACCTGACTGTTTTCCTCGGCTATTGCCTCATGAGTGATGTGACACATGATGTTGGCCATTTCACTTTTCAGCTCACCAATGGTTGCGCCATAACCTTCAAAACTCACCCGGGCATCCTTGTTGACGATACTTTCAAATTCGCAGTTATCGTTCCAGATGGAATAGGTGCCTTTACGGATTACATTCTCCTTGAGTTTTTCCTTCCAGTACTGACGGGCCTTTTGCGAGGTATAGTCAAAGAATGAACCTTTTCCGCCCCACCACATGCCGATTTCCGGGTTATCACTCTTCTCCTCACGGACAAAGACTCCGTTCTTTTTCATGTCTTCGTAGAGCGGATTGACCAGCAGCTGACCTGGTTTTACATTTGGAGAAACGGTGATGCCGCGATCCTTCATGCGTTTGAAGAAATCCTCGGGATCCTTAAAGCGCTTGTTATCCCAACTGAAAGTGCAGCGTTTTTCACCCTCTGCTGTTTTGATTTCGCAGTAGCCAGAGGATAACTGGAACCCGTCAATAGGGATCTCCTCCTGCCGACACTGGTCGATAAAGTTGACGATGGCGTCATCACAGTTTTCCGGCAGTTCCGAATAGTACATGGTTGATCCGAGATAGCCTAAAGCGTACTTAGGCAGCAGGGCGCTTTTACCCGTGAGGTCGGTATAGCGGCTGACCACTTCCCTGATTGAAGGACCGCTGATAAAGAAGTAATCAAGATCACCACTGTCAGCACTGAAGGTTGCCTGCGGTTTCCAGTAGTTTGAATGGCTCTTGCCCATATCAAAGGCACACTCTGCGGTAGTGTGATAGAAATAACCAGTGGCAATGCGGGTGTTGCAGTTGAGTCTGATATAAAAAGGAATATGTTTGTATAAAGGATCGGTCCTGAACGGATCGTATCCCATAGAATCACTACCTGACTGTCTTAGATATTCGCGATTCTTGTTAAGCCTGCCGCTGTGTTCACCAAAGCCGTAGAAGCGGTCTTCTCTGTTAATTTCAATGCTGTGCAGATGACGGCTGTTCGGATCGGCTCTGTAGCCAAGCCATGGCTGGTCACGGTGAAGGATATTGCCATCCTTGTCGCTGATCTCGATAACAAAAGGATCTTTTTCAATGCGGAGATTAAGTTTATCTCCGGTAACTGAAAAAGCTTTTTCTGTATCCCTGATTTCTCTAGCTCTCTTAGGTTCAACCTTGCGACGATAGTCTTTCATAAAGTCGTCAAAGTCATCATCCCAGGCAGTAAGAGTCAGAGTATATGAGCGTTCTTCGAATGATTCGGAAAAACCGCAACGTATTCTATGGCCAATTTTTCTAATTAGCGTCAGATCACACTTTTGTTTCTGTTGAACAGTGAGCCAAAAGACTTTGATTTCCCACTGTTTAACACTGTGATTGTTCTTTAAAAATCTCTTGTTTTAGATCTTGTTATCTTTCAATG
>JAGBLM010000008.1 GCA_017635415.1 Succinivibrio sp.
CATAAAAATGCTGTCATACAATCGGGTAACAGAAATTCTGTCAAACAGTTTCTTTTCTGCGGTATGTTATTTCATTGATTACATGATGAGTGACAGAAATTAAGCAAAGCTCTCATTCCTTATCTTGCTTCAAACAGAGCATACTGAGTCTGATATAGATCTCCAGCACATGACTATGCTAAAAAGCCTCTTTCTACATACATGAATACATCAATTTAAAGAACATCCTGCAAGTAAACAGCAAAGGAAAAACCGGTTAAACTAAAATGTGATCTTAATCAGGTCCAATTTGGTTGCCGTAAGATTTCATCAATTATTATCAACACATGCATTCGGAGCTTACACATGAAAGTAAAAGCAGTAAAACTTTATGAAAAAGGTTTTATGTCCCAGCCATTTGCCTTTGGCGGCGAAGAAGGCGAGGACAAGTTTGACAAAAATGTAAAATACCGCTCATCACTGCAGAATTATCTTATAGACACCGGCAGTGAGGTCATTCTTATTGATACCGGCATGCCAAAAGAAGCTCCGGAGATGGTGGCTGACGACAATGCTCCTATCTATATCGGCCAGCGCATTGAGGATTATGTCAGCGCACTTAAAACCGCAGGCTACACACCAGAAGACGTCACCAAGATTATTGTCACTCACAAGCACGAGGATCATTCAGGCGAGCTGAGATCATTTCCTAATGCCAGAATCTATATAGGCAGGGCTGATGCCGATGCACTCAAACTTGACGGTCCTAACATTATAAGAGCCACCTTCGAAGACGGCGCCTTTTATAATTTCCCGCGTTCCCAGAAAATAGCCGATAACGTCTACATGATAGAAGCGATAGGTCATACCAATGGCAACAGCATCATAATTGCCCAGGATGGCGATCTCTTCTATATGTTCCACGGCGATGTTACCTATACCGACGAAGCACTCTATGAGAACAAGCTGTCCATCGTCTATGAGAACAAAGAAAAGGCCCGCGAGACCCTCGATAACGTACGCGAGTTCATAAAGAATCACAAGACCGTCTATCTCTCTACTCACACGCCTTTAGGTCTTGAGAATCTGGAGGAACTGAGAGTTGTGGATCTCAAGGTACCTGTTGCCACCAGGCCATTAGAGGATATTGTCTATAAGACCGCTACCGGCAAATATGTCTGCACCGTCTGCGGCTATGTCTACGATCCTGACTTAGGAGATGATGCCAACGGTATTCCACCAGGAACCGAATTTGCCGATCTGCCGGATGACTGGCGCTGCCCTCTGTGCAAAAAAGGCAAGGAGAAGTTCGTAAAGGCCTGATGGAAAAACTTTTAGGTTTTAAGCAGACTACTGACTGCTATCCTAAATTGACACATACTGTGCTGAACTAGGAAAAATAAATTCAAGACCTTGTCTACTGATGTGATGAGGTCTTTTATTGTCTGCGACAGAGAACTCCAGCAGAACTTTTTTAAGAGATCGTCTGCTGCAAGGTCGTCGTGCTCTGTGCATACAGACGGTAATCCTACCCCAGTTGCCTTGACAGCTCCTGCCTCAGCAAAGTTTTTCCAGAGAAGTCATAAGCCTTATGATGTATAAACCAGTCTTTTTGACCTAAATTGACCAAAAAATAGCCTGAATCCAGCATCAGGCTTTTATTTTACCTATATCAAATTTTAAGTAATATGTAATGAACTTTGTAATGAATGATAATATAATATGGGTGTAGCAAATACTAATTTTCCGAAAATCTTGTTAATATTGGTTGTTGGAGCTTATCGAATTCATGTTTATTAGAATAAGTGGAAGAAAGGGATTTGAATATGTATATGTTGTTGCTTCCGTAAGAGAAGGCAAAAATATAAAACAAAAAATCATCAAAAAACTTGGAAAACTATCTGACATCATCAAAGATGATCCGAATGCGCTCGATAAACTAAAAGCAAAATACAAAGATCTAACTGCAGATTCAATTGAGGAAAAGACTCAAAAGGCAGCAGAGGAGACTGTTGAAAGGTATAGAGATGCGCTTAGGGTTGCTGATGAAATTCGTAATCAGGATGAATCACCATTACCTTTGCTCTGCTACGGTCTTGAACCTTTAAGAGTTCTATGGAACAGAGAGCTTAACCTGGGAAGATGCATTGCAAATCTTCAATATTACAACTCTAAATGTGAATTTGATTTAAATCGGGCTATCTTTTATCTTACAGGCACAAAGGTTCTCGATCCATCCTCCATTAGTGACAGTTACGCCTCTCGTGTAAGGTATTTAAGTCAGCCATTGAAAGATATCTATCGAAATGATTTGTACACAACCTTAAGTTTTTTAAGTCAGCATAAAGACACGATTATCCGCAATATCAACCGGAGTACAGCTGATGTAGTGAAGCGCAATGACACCATGATTTTCTATGATGTTTCGAATACTTACTTTGAAACCAGTCTTACAGATGAAGAGCGATTAAGGATTGATGAGCACGAAGATGTTCAGGCAGAAATAAAGACTCTGATAAAAAAATACTGTAAGGAGCAAGGTTATAGCCTACCTGATGATGCTAATGAAAGTAAGAATAAAGATGAATTGGATGTTGCTATAAGAGCTCCTTTTGTCAATGAAGACGGGGAAATCTTGTATGATTTAATTCCTGATGACTTAATGGAAAGTATTCGAAAAAAAATCTTTTTAAGAATGCGTGGTCTATCCAAAGAGCATCGCTACGATTTACCACTTATCTCTATAGCCCTGGTTATAGATGAAAACGGAATTCCTCTGGATTATGAAATCTATTCAGGCTGCAGCTCTGAATACCATACCATGGAAAAATCCATAAAAAAGCTCAAAACCAAATTCAATGTCAGCAACCTGGTGGTATGTGCTGACAGAGGTCTTAACTCAGTAAGCAATCTTGACATGCTCAAGAATATGGGCTTTGGTTTTCTGGTGGCACAGAAAGTTACCAACCTGCCTAACACCTTTCAGCAGTATATGACAGTGGCAGAAAATACTGACAGTCAGGATGAGGAGTATTCTGAGTGGTATGGCGTTAATGGAATATCAAAACAGCAGTACCGATACAGAGTCTTTGACAATTTTGTAAAGACTCTTAAACGTTCTGAGGCAGATGGTGGTGATCTTAAAGTTTCCTGTAAGCTGGTACTCTCCTTTTCATATGAACGTTACAAACGTGATATAGCGGTACTTGAACGAGATAGAGCCAAAGCCTTAAAAGCCATTAGCGAGAAGAAAACTATCGTAAAACAGGCTAGTGGATGGAAGCAACTGGTTGAAGTAAAAGAGCATGGCGCACTGACAGCAAATAGCTTTAAAGATGATTTATATCAGAAACGTTTAAGACTGTGCGGCTATGCTGCCGTTGTCTATAGTGATGCTCCTAATGCAGAGCACAAGCTTGACAATGAGGAGTTGGGTCTTGCATATCACCGTCAGGTTAAAATTAAAGACTGTTTTAGAGTACTCAAAACCAATATCCAGCTACGGCCATTTTATGTTTATACCCCAGAGCATATTCGTGGTCATGTTATGATCTGTTTTCTTGCCCTGGTTTTGTTCAGACTTATGGAATATCGGCTCAAGGAGGCTGGAACTCCTATGAGCATCAATGCTATCTCCAATACCTTGAATGATGCCCACGTTGTCGCAACTAAAATCAAAGACGAGGTGTATTTTCTGCATGTAAATTCATATTGCACAGAAAGCAGAAAGATAAATCAGGAACAAATCAGAAACTTCACTGATGAACAATACTCACTTGGCAATACTGCTACAGGTATTAGTCAGATTATGAAAGCGGTTGGTCTTAAACCTCTACGCAGAACCAATACTTTTAGAGATCTCAACTCCTACCTCAGCAGAAAGTTCTCATCTCATTTAGATCTAATCCCTGGTGAACTTCATAACCTCATCTAGTATTCACTACATTACACTGAAAATTTAACAGTCATGAACCGGCTTATTTACACCATTCATGACTGTTTTTTAGTAAATTAGGTCTGAAAGATAGGTGAGCGTGAACGTCTCAGTAGCATCAATCATTAAAATTAATCAGAGTCTTTCCATAGACTCTGATTTTTTTTAATGAAATTTTTATTCTGAGTGCTAAAATTAGCGCAACCCTTGTTCCACCCTTTATCTAGGAGCTGATACAGACCTTCTGATCTGTAAGTGTTTCAACTATGATGAAATTATTTTGTGGCAACGCCATTCCACAACTTGCGAACAGCATAGCAAACCATCTTTACACCAAACTTGGTGATATCACTGTTGACCGTTTCAGCGACGGTGAGATCCACGTTCAGATTAACGAATTTGTCCGTGGCTGTGATACCTTCATCATTCAGTCAACCTGTGCTCCAACCAACGAAAATCTGATGGAACTTATCGTGATGATTGATGCGATGCGCCGCGCGTCAGCAGGTCGTATCACCGCTGTTATTCCTTATTTCGGTTATGCCCGTCAGGACAGACGTCTGCGCTCGGTACGTGTACCTATCAGCGCCAAGGTTGTCGCTGACATGCTTTCTACTGTCGGTGTAGACAGAGTTCTGACCGTAGACCTGCACGCAGAGCAGATTCAGGGCTTTTTTGATGTGCCTGTAGACAACTGCTTCTCAAGTCAAATCTTTGTTGATGATATGAAAAACCGTGAACTCTCAAACCCTTGTGTGGTTTCCCCTGACATGGGCGGCGTAGTTCGCGCCAGAGCCATTGCCAAACTGCTTGATAACACTGATATCGCCATCATCGACAAACGTCGTCCCCGTCCAAATGTTTCTGAAGTAATGCATCTTATCGGTGATGTTAAAGATCGTGACTGCATTATCGTTGATGACATCATCGACACAGGCGGTACTCTGTGCAAGGCAGCCGCTGCCTTAAAGGAACGTGGAGCAAGTCATGTTTATGCATATGGCACCCATCCGGTTCTGTCAGGTCAGGCCTTTGAGAATATCTCAAATTCTGCAATCGATGAGCTGGTTGTGTCAGACAGTATTCCGGCAACTGAGTCTTTCTTAAAACTGAAAAACTTCCGAACTCTGACACTTGCACCGATGCTTGCTGAGGCCATCAGACGCATCAGCAATGAAGAATCAATCTCTTCAATGTTTATTAACTAGACACTCTCTGAGTTCAGTTTTTCCTTTCATGCAAAAAATGAGTCTTCGGACTCATTTTTTTTTAAATTTCAGTATAGCCACTGCCGATAAATAGTTCAGAGGTATTGTGATATGACCGGAATTACAAATAATGTTCTGATTTCTTCACAGAGTGAAGAGAGAAGTTATGATCTGTCCCTAAAGGCACAGCAGGCTGTAGGATCTGCTGAGAATTTGCCCAAACAGAAGGATAATCTGAGTGCTGCAGCTGTAACCTCAGTTGAACACACCACTACAGATCACAGTACCGATGTATTTTCTCATAACCGCTATCAGGCCCTCACTGCCTACAGACAGGGCACAGGAATGGAAAATACTAATGATGAGGAAATCAAAGATCCTGCCGCAGGGGCTCAGCCTGAAGAGACCGGGAAGGACAGGAAGACTGATAAGGCTGCTCCTGAAAACGATAAGAAACCTAATGGTGATGAACTTACCGACGAAGAACAGGCTAAGGTTCAGGAACTTAAGGATAGAGATCAAGAAGTCAGAACGCATGAACAGGCTCATATGGCAGCAGCTGGCGGTCTTGGCAGTGGTCCTTACTACGAATATGAAAACGGTCCGGATGGTAAACGCTATGCGACAGGCGGACATGTAAACATCGATATGTCTGAAGAAAAAACACCCGAGAAGACTGTGAGCAAAATGCAGAAAGTGATTGCCTCAGCCAATGCTCCGGCAGAACCATCATCACAGGATCGTCAGGTTGCGGCACAGGCTCAGCAGAAGATGACCAAAGCCCAGCAGGAAATAGCTGAGCAGAACCGTAAACAGGCCGAAGAAACAACTACCGGATCCTCATCAGAGAAAAACGATGAAACTAAGAATACTGCAGTAGACAATTCCTCAGATAAAGATTCTTCTACAACCAAAAACGTCTCTGATTCCACCCCAAAATCAATGGGAGAATAGATCCTCAATATGGACCTTTTAGGTGCATGAATGCACCTAAAAGGCTTCATGATTCCCCAAATCCGACCTCAGTTGGTATAATAGCGACCAATAAAAATATATTCTGCACTGTTTAAGATCATAAACAGTCTTCTATCATTGGAGTAATTATGGATCCGTACTACGCTGGAGCACTATCAATTGTTCCACCGATTATTGCCGTTGTACTGGCGCTTATCACCAAGGAAGTTTTTTCATCACTTATTCTCGGTATTCTGTCAGGTACATTCATCTACTGCTGCGGACGCGGTGGAGATGCAAACCTCATTGTTGGCACAGTTGAAACAGCCTTTAAAGAAATGGTCGTTAAATTCGATCTGAATATTGTGCTCTTCTGCTCACTCTTAGGATCGCTGGTTTACGTAATCTCGATGGCAGGAGGAGCCAAAGCTTATGGACAGTGGGCCACAAAGCGCATCAAGGGGCGCCGCAGTGCCATGATTTCAACCTCGGTACTCGGAGGCTTTCTCTTTATCGATGATTATTTCAATTGCCTCACTGTGGGTACGGTAATGCGTCCTATCACCGATGCCTTTAAAATTTCACGTGCCAAACTGGCCTATATCATTGACGCCACCGCTGCACCGGTATGTATTATTGCACCTATTTCCTCATGGGCGGCGGCTGTTGGTTCAAATCTTAAGGAAACCAACGTCTTTGAAAGTGAAACCAGCGCATTTATTGCTACAATTCCCTGGAATTTCTATGCGCTGCTCTGTCTGACCTTTGTTCTTCTGCTCTCCATATTTAAGGTAGACTTTGGTCCTATGTACAAAGCTGAACAGCAGGCTTTGAACCGTAAAAAGGGAGAACTGCAGGGAGTCACCAAAACAGATGACGAAATTGAGGTTAAAGCAGACGGCAATATGTTCGATATGCTGCTCCCTATTATTGCACTTATAGTCTTTGCTACCCTGGCTCTTCTTTATGTTGGAGGATACTGGGGAGATGATCCTGCTTACCACACTGTCGGCGCAGCCTTCGGTAATACCGATGCCGGTCCTGCTCTGGTATTGGGATCCTTTGGCAGTCTTATTGTTGCCTTCATAATGTTTGTCGGTCGTCGTCTGCTCAGTCTGAAATCATTCATGCAGGGTGTGCTGCGCGGAGTTCAGGCGATGGTTCCGGCCTGTATGATTCTGACTCTTGCCTGGACAATTTCCGGTGTATGCCGTGATCTGCTGCAGACTCCACAGTTTATTTCCACTGTGGTCGAAGGCGGAACAGGACTATTCAGTGCTCTGCTTCCGGCAATCATCTTTGCCATAGCAGGCTTTCTGTCCTTCTCAACAGGTACTGCATGGGGTACATTCGGTATCCTCATTCCGATCGTGGTAACCGTAGCACAGGCAATTGATCCGAATTCGCAGGACCTCATTGTGGTTACACTGTCAGCAGTGCTGGCAGGTTCGGTTTTTGGCGACCACTGCTCCCCTATTTCAGATACCACCATTCTCTCATCAGCAGGATCAGGTTGTATTCATATTGAACACGTATATACCCAGCTGCCTTATGCGATTATCGTAGCCGTATGCACCCTGATAGGATATCTGATTGCAGGCTTCACCTTTAATCTGTTCCTGAGTCTTGGTACCTCTGTTCTCCTGCTGGTACTGCTTGTCTATATAATGCACCGTCGTCAGGCTCTGCAGAAAGCCTAGGGGCTGCGCACAGTCATAAAATGGCACCGCCATCATCCGCAAGGATGATGGCAGTATTATTAGAACAGGAAAAAAGTCTTACTAAGGTAAGGACTGCAAAGAGTTCTATGCGTCCTTCATCTTTTTGATAGGCACTGGCTGAATATCGCCAAAACGGAGCCAGTTTTCATATCTTACTCTGCGATGCCACTCAAGACTCTTTCTGTTAGGCCACAGACTGCGATCCTCAGGCAGCATCAGTTCTCTGCCATCATAGGCCAGATATTCTCTGGCCTCCTTTATACCAAGGCTCTTTGAGACCTGCAGTACAATGGTGTCACTATTCTTGTAATACGCTGTAATGAAACCTTTGGCAAAAAGGCGATGAAAATCACAGCGCATCACGATGCCATTGTCTGTGTCCTGATAACTGTCATCAAAGAAGGTCTTGATGTGTGCCACGTCCAGCACCTGAAAAGAATTGCAGCCGCTGATGCAGCAGGTGAAGTTATAGGCCTGCAGAACTCTTGCCTCAAAGTTAGCGGCCATTCTCGAGGCAATGCGTTTGGCAGCCATCAGATAAATCCCCGGCCAGTCATGTTCAGAACGACCAGACTGCAGCTGAGGATAGCGGCGCTCAAGCGCAATTTTAGTCAGATAAAGTCCGGCAGGATCTTCATTTGACATCTCCAGCAGATCACAATCCTTAAAACTCTCTGAGAGTTCATCAGGAACCACCAGACTTTCTTTTTTGCTGAAAATAAAAACGCCTCTGAAAGTAGCTGATTTGAGGTTGTCAGGATCACCGTTCTCATCAGAGACTCGCAGCACAAACTCATCATAGTTCAGAACGCCGTTGCGGACACCGAAAAGCTTCCAGGCATCCTTTACGGTATACATTTCTCTTGAGAGGAAAAAACCTCCGCCAATAATGTAATTGACACCATCCTTGTACTTCATGATAAACAGAGCCAGTTCACCAGGCTCAAGTCCCTGAGCGATCTTGTCCATTTCAGGGTCGACATTTCCAGCCTTCCAGATGTTCACCATATCAGAACCGGTGGTAATGTAATTTGCCTTAATAAGCTGATACCATTCATTGGTAACTTTAATGAATACAACTTTTTTAGGTAGTGAACGCATTTTTAATCCTCAACATGAAGACCTGAATCTATTTTTTTATTATAGAAACTTAAGCAGCAAAATCTTTTGTATTTGTTCATATTTTCAGATAATAATGCGTAACATTCTCCACCACTTTATGGTAAGGAGGACCTGCTATATGACGCTGCAGATGACTGTTCAATATTGTCTTCTGCAGGCACTTTCTGCTTTGAGCCTTTATCCTACAGTTCATGAAGATTCAGTTGTATACCTGTACTTTTGCAATATTCCTCTGTTGTTTTAAGAAGATCTTCCCTTCCTTCAAAATTTTTTCTGAAGATATCAATACACTCGACGTCATTCTTCAGCATAAGAGGCCCTATGTACTGCAGTTCAAAGAAATCAAAGTAGGGATTTTCACTGCCGATGATATCCTGCATTCTGTAGAAATTATCAGTGGTGATCTCCTTTGCCAGGATCTTTTCCACAAAATAATACCAAAGAGAGCCAGGATTGCGTTCGAATCCGGCAGACAGTGAAACGCTGTGCCCATTGCTAAGACCATAGATACAGCTTGCCAGGGGATAAGAGACTCTGGTTGGAACAAGGGCATAAAAATGACCGAAGTTCATGGAATCACCTATTACAAGCATGGTTCTATGCAGCAGATTCTCTTTTTTGAACCTGAAGACCACATCTCCATACTGATACACGTAATCTAGATTAGTGAAAAAATTGATTCTTGTATCGGCGCACGAGAGATAGCCAAACTTTGGATAATCCTCAGGCTTAAGATCTTCCTCTCTCACGTTATACATGGCGCAGGTTGACTCAATGCGGCTTTTTTCCCCACCAACGGTGGCACTGTTGCCTGTTATCATGTTGCTCTTAAGTTCTCCGTCACTGAGAATGGCAGCCAGATCTTCAAAATGAACATTCATGTAAAAAGCCCCGTTTCTGATGATCCGGTTTAGAAAGAGCGAAATTATGGGACCTACCACCTCATAGTGAGGAATTTTTCCACTCAGTTTACTGATATATTCAGACTGATAATTATCAAAATTCTCAAGTAGTTTGAATTTCTGTTCCATAATTTACCTTCAAGTATTCACACTTGTTTCATTTTAGGCTGACCATAATATGCGATAAGTCACTGATAATTTTCTCTACTCATTAGAATTCTGAAGTTATTTTCAACTTGAACTGAAACTTCAGACTTCCTTTACCGAATAAAGACAAGCTAGGTTTTCTGTAATTCATTCATTTTGGTTAAAGTTTTTTCTTGCATATCCCTGCCGATGACATCCACCCTGCATTGCATTATAAAATAATGGCCTGCTCGACATATTTATTAAGTTTTTCTTGAGATATATCACAAAATCGTAAAGATGTTCACTTTTATAACCAATTGATATAAAAACATTTTTGCAAATGAAATCGGTTACATTTTCTCAAAATCTTGTATATAAGAATTAAACTGACTGTCTGAAATGGTCATTTTTATACAAGTTCAAAACAATTTTAACAAAGTTAATTTTCCTTAAAAATCAAAACCGATATTTATCAATCAGCAGATTTACTGTTTAAAAAATTATAAGGCTTGAGATTTTTTGTGAAGTGAAACTGCGGACAAAGTCTGAATCATTTTTCGCTGAAATTTAAAAATTGCACTTTTCAAAATCCTTTTTATAATCTGTTCTTGTAAACGGTTACCTGACTGAGGGAATCGCTATGATTCATCAAAAGGGTGGCTCAATATACAAGATATTAGGTGAGTTTTATGGAAAATGTTACATCAGGGCTTAGTACCATTGATTATTTAATCTTTGGTGTCTACGTGCTTGTAATTATCGTAGTGGGACTTACAGTTTCACACAAAAACAGACAGTCTACCGAAGGCTACTTCCTTGCAGGAAAATCCATTCCTTGGTGGGCAGTCGGTGCTTCATTAATCGCTGCCAACATTTCTGCTGAGCAGTTCATCGGTATGTCAGGATCAGGTTTCGTAATCGGTCTGGGCATTTCTGCTTACGAGTGGATGGCCGCCATTACCCTGCTGCTGGTTGCCAAATACTTCCTGCCAATCTTCATTGAAAAAGGCATCTACACTATTCCAGAATTCGTTGAAAAGCGTTTCAACAGATCCCTGAAAACCATTCTGGCAGTTTTCTGGATTTGCCTGTACATTTTCGTAAACCTGTCCTCAGTTCTTTACCTGGGCGGTCTGGCACTTGAAACCATCCTTGGTGTTCCATTTACATACACCGTGCTTGGTCTTGCTGCCTTTGCTCTGATCTACTCAGTATACGGTGGTCTGTCTGCCGTAGTATGGACCGACGTTATTCAGGTTGCAGTTCTGGTTATCGGCGGTTTTGCCACCACCTACATTGCCGTTTCCTTCATCGGTGGCGACAGTGGCTTTATTCACGGTCTGAACAGAATGTTTGAACTTGCTCCTGAGCACTTCAAGATGGTTATCACCGACCGCAACGATCCAAACTTCGACGCACTGCCTGGTATCGCAGTTCTTATTGGTGGTATGTGGGTTGCTAATCTCTACTACTGGGGCTTCAACCAGTACATCATTCAGCGTACCTTCGCAGCCAAGTCTGTAAACGAAGCTCAGAAAGGTCTGGTATTCGCTGCTTTCTTAAAGCTCATTACCCCATTCGTTGTTGTTCTTCCTGGTATCGCTGCATTCGTTATCATCAACAAGGATTCCTCACTGCTTGCGCAGTTAGGTGATCTGGCTAATAACTACATGCCAACTCTTGAGAAGGCTGACCGTGCATACCCATGGGTTGCCCAGTTCCTGCCTATCGGTGTTAAAGGTGTAGTATTTGCCGCATTAGCCGCAGCTATTGTTTCCTCTCTGGCCTCTATGCTGAACTCAACTGCAACTATCTTTACTATGGATATTTACAAAGAGTACATCAACAAGAATGCCTCTGACCTGACTCTGGTTAACATCGGTCGTCTGACAGCAATTATCTCCCTGATTATTGCCTGCTGTATCGCTCCTATGTTAGGTGTTCTCGACCAGGCCTTCCAGTTCATTCAGGAATATACCGGCATGGTTTCACCAGGCATTCTCGCAGTATTTGTCTGCGGTCTGTTCTACAAGAAGACCACTTCTTTGGGCGCTATCATCGGTGTATTAAGCTCCATTCCAGTTGCCCTGTTCCTGAAGTTTATGCCACTGAGTCTGCCGTTCATGGACCAGATGCTCTATACCTTGCTGCTGACCATTGCCATCATTGTCTTCGTCTCACTCTCATTCAATGAGAATGATGACGATGAAAAGGCTATCGTAACCACAGCCAATACTTTCAAGACCTCTGGTGCCTTCGCCGCTGGCTCATATGCTGTTATCCTGATTGTTGCTGTACTTTACGCACTTTTCTGGTAATAGTCTGAAATTATCCTAAGTTCACAAAAAGAGGTAAAAACTAAAGTTTTTACCTCTTTTTTTCTTGCCTATTCTACGAAGATAAACTAATCTTAATTATGTCAAATGAGGTGCACGTATCCAAGAGATACCTTTGACTCGTTGAGTTTTGGTCTCTTCCCAATTTTCTGAAAATCCTCTTTTGACACTGTACATTTTGAAGGTAGTATTAAATATTGTCTGTTGGTTGCCGCGATTCCTTAAATATGAGTTCAAATGCGGCTATTGAGTTACAGGAAATTTGACAGACGATTTTAATTATGAAGTTCAGATGGTACGCCAAGCGGCCGCAGGACATGTTCCCCGGCCGTTTTGTTTTGTATTACTCAGTTGAGATCAGACAGGATTTCAGCTCTCCAGCCCTGTTTAAGACGTGCAACACGACCGTATTTCCGGGCAGAGAAGTAGTCTGCCAGAATTTTCTTCTGGGTAAAGAATTCAGGTGCGATGTTATGCTCGAGAGCTTTTTTGTTTAAAAAATATTTAAGCTGTCTTACCCGGTCGTGATTTGAATTTTTCGTAAGAAAGTAATCAAGAGGATACTCAATACTCTCATCAGGAGGCAGAGCAATTGCCTCCTTTACCCACTCAATAACCTCTGCACCGTGTTCTCTGATAGCCCCCCATTTCATCTGACATGAGGCAAGTCCCTTGGAGGTCAAAGGACAGTCGATTGCTATAGCGCACAACGCCTTGTTTGTAATGACACGGTTTAGGGACACATCGTTTTTTAGCGCATACTCAAACCGCCTTGCGGCAATAAACTTTAATCTGGTCAGTGATGCTATATTGAGTTTAGAGGACTTGTCCGCATTCATATAGGCACGTTTTGCATCAGGAACCTGGCAGGCCTGCTCAAGCTGCAGTTGCATTTCACTCTTAAACCAGGAAAAATGCTGCTCATCCAGTTTGTTGCTGATATACTGATAAAGACTCTCAAGATAATAGACATCAAAGGCTGCATATTCTTTCTGAGCCTCAGTCAGAGGCCGTTGTTCCCAGTCTGAACGCGTTTCCGATTTATCAAGTTCAACGGCAAGCATTGAAGCAATCATTTTCTGCAGTCCGATGTTAAACCCAAGTCCGGCAAAAGCGGCCATAAGCTGCACGTCAAAACAGGTCTTCGGCAGGAGTCTTGACAGTCCTGAAAGTCTTGCCTGTCTGACAATAAGTTCATAATCCTCTGAACCTGAGAAGATAAGCACCGTAGCACTGGTATTGACCAGCGCCCGAACCACATTCTTAATATCACACTTTACCGGATCAGCAAGATAGCATTTTCCCCTGATACAGAACTGAAAAAGTGCAGGCACCGGAAAAAAAGTCTTTTCCCGGGTAAATTCCGTATCAACAGAGACAAACGAGCCCTCAGGAAGATTCTCGAGAATAGACACTAACTCTTTGACTGAATCCTCAGAATCAGCCATTACAATGGAAACTTCAGTCATTAGTCTGTAATTCTGTTCTGTTTAAGATAGCGGCGCATTACCTTGCCGACCGGAGATTTTGGTAATCTTGAGACAAACTCAATAATTTTCGGCATTTTATAGCCGGTAAGATAAATACGGCAGTAATCCTTAAGCTCATCCTCAGATAAGGTTTCATCCTTTTTCACCACGAAGAGTTTAATAGCCTCTCCGGTAGCTTCAGAAGGAACTCCGACACAGGCACACTCAGCCACCCGTTTGTTATGGCTGACCACATCCTCAATTTCTGACGGAAAGACATTAAATCCAGAGACCAGAATCATATCCTTGATGCGATCAATAATCTTGAGGTATCCGCCTTCAAGCCAGACAGCTACATCTCCTGTTCTGATCCACTCCCCGTCCCTCACTGCGGCATTATCCTTCTCATTATTATAATAACCGAGCATTACCTGAGGCCCCTTGAACTCCAGTTCACCAGGAGTGTTAAGTTCCCAGATCTCCTTCCCGTTACCATCGATAATTCTGGCAAGCGTATTTGGCACAGGAATACCGATACTGCCATTGAAAACTCTGTCAGTATGAGGATTGACACAGACAACAGGAGAACATTCTGTCAGGCCGTAGCCTTCCAGAAGATGCTGACCTGTAGCATTAAAAAATCGCTCAGCAACACCTGACTGTACAGCGGCACCACCTGCTACCGCAAGTTTAAGATTTGGCAGTTTAACCCTGTCAAATATGCCCTTGAGCAGCAGTCCGTTGTAAAGGGTATTAACCCCGGTAATAGCGGAAATCTCAGGATGTTTTCCCATAATCCTGCCCAGGGTGCGGATACGGCGCGGGTCAACCACTAAAATATTGGTAGCGGCGATAGTAAAGGCAAAAAATAAATTTACCGTCATCGAAAAGATATGATAAAGAGGCAACGGTGTAAGAATAACCTCCTGCCCTGCTCTTAACACCATACCGTACATACCGAGGATCTGCGCGATATTCGAGAGAATATTACCATGCGAGAGCATTGCCCCTTTGGGACTGCCGGTAGTTCCTCCGGTGTACTGCAAAAAGGCAAGATCATCATAAGTACATAAAGGCTGCGACAGTGGCAGTGACCGACCTTCCTTAAGCATAGAAGAAAAACTTATGGTTTCCTGCCTGTTATAGTGTGGCACCGCCTTTTTAAGATACCTGAGTACAAAGTTAAACACTGCACCTTTAACAGGACCGAGTTTATCTCCCAGTGAGGTTACGATGATGTGTTTCAGACAGGTTTCGTTTTTTACCTCAAGCAGACCTTTGGCACACTGTTCAAAGGCCACAACCGCAGTAGCCTTTGAATCCTTCAAAACTCCCTGCATTTCTCTGGGGGTATAAAGAGGATTGATATTGACTACCACAAGACCGGCCTTCAGTGCACCGAATACCGCGATCGGGTACTGGATAAGATTTGGCATGATTACTGCCAGGCGATCCCCTTTTTTCAGACCCAGTTTTGTCTGCAGATAAGCAGAGAAGGCATCAACATCTTTGGCAAGTTGCCCGAAGGTTATACTGCTTTCCAAACTTATATAGGCAGTTCTGCGCTCGTAGGTTCTGCACACACTGACAAACAGGTGGTACAGATTACGATACTGTCTGGTATCAACATTCAAAGGAACATCATCCGGATAGCTTTCTATCCAGGGACGATGCTGCTCAGTACTCATCTTTACCTCTTGTGAGTTCCTATGAGTTTGCTTTTTCAAACTCCTTCATGAAATCAACCAATGCCTGCACACCTTCAATCGGCATAGCATTATACAGAGATGCTCTCATTCCCCCCAGAACCTTGTGCCCCTTCAGGCCGATAAGATGGTGTTCCTTCGCCTCTGCAAGGAACTTACTACTGAGACTATCATCTTTTAAAGTAAAGACGCAGTTAACTCTTGAGCGATCTTTAAATGCGATCACAGAACGATAGAAATCAGTACTGTCGATATAACCGTATAAGAGTTCAGCTTTGGCAATATTGCGTTTTTCAAGTTCTAAAACCCCGCCTAATCTGTCGATCCACTGGAAAACCAGATCTGCCATATACCAGGCAAACGTACACGGAGTATTGAATAAAGAGTCATACTGGTTCATTACTGACCAGTCAAGAATTGACGGACAATATTTACGGCTGTGCCCCAGCAGATCCTCCCTGACAATGGCAATTACCAGACCGGACGGAGCAACATTTTTCTGTACACCAAAGATAATGGCACCGAAACGGCGAACATCTATGACACGAGTCAGAATATCCGATGACATATCGGCAATCAGTGGAACACTGCCAGTATCCGGCAGGTCAAACATTTCTATACCGTTTACAGTCTCATTGAAACAGACATAGGCATAGGCAGCCCCTTTTGTGACCTCCATCTTCGAATAGTCTACATGATAAATACCTTCTTCATCACGGACAAGACACTCGTGGGCAACAGCCTTGCCAAAACGCTCATCACATTCCTTGAAGGCACATCTTGACCAGTGACCGGTGATAAAGTAGTCAGCAAAACCGTCCTCCGGCAGAAGATTAAGAGGAATAGCCGAAAACTGTCCCCGACCGCCTGACTGCATAAACAATACCCTGTAATTGTCAGGAATATTCATCAGTTTACGCAGCAGTTTTTCTGAATTTTTGGCAATGGCATCAAATTCCGCCCCACGGTGTGAAGCTTCGATAATACCTATCCCCATGCCATGGTAATCAAGAAATTCCTGCTGTGCAGTCGTCATAACCTCAGGCGGCAGCATGCATGGTCCTGCGGTAAAATTCCAGGTCTTACTCATTGTCTGATCCATCCTCACTCTCTGCAGTTTCAGCTTCTGTGTCATTACTGTTCTCAGCAGGATTCTGTGCAGCAGTCGCCGAAGAGACAGCAGGTCCATTTTCCAGATCTTTTAGAGACTGTTTTTCAGCGGCACGAGCCTCTGCTGTTTTCTTGGTATTTTCAACTACATCCTCAGAAATCCCCTGAACACCTATAACATGCTCACCTTCACTTACCCTCATCAGAATATTTCCTGATGCGCCACGACTGTAAACAGAAACAGAATTCATCGGCGAACGGATCAGCACTCCGTTATCTGTAATCAGCATATATTCGGACTGGTCATCAGCTCTTACCGCACCGATAACCTCACCGATTCTGTCTGAGGAGCGCATGACATATACACCCTGACCGCCGCGGTTATGCATGGTAATTTCATGAAGATCCATTCTCTTGCCGAAGCCATTGGAACTGGCAAGAAGACACTGATGGTTCGGATCGGTTGGAGCTAAAACCATCAGCGAAACCACTTTGGCACCGTTACGCAGGCGAATTCCCTTGATAGCGCCACTGCCACGACCTGACGGTCTTACACCCGAACCGCTGTGACGGTCGATACCGTTATCCTCACTGTCCTCAGCTGCAGTAACGTCTTCCTCAGAGTCGGTATCTGCCCCCTCCTGCTCCTCATTTCTGTTGTAGTACTCACAGAAACGCAGCGAACGACCTTCAGAGGTAAAGAGCACGATATCGTCATCACCACCGGAAATTTCAGCACCGATAAGTTCATCCCCTTCCTGCAGAGAAACAACCTTGATGGCACTGTCATTGGAGCGGTTTACAAAGCCCTTGAAGGCACTGAGTTTAATCTTTTTCACGCGACCTTGTGCCGTAGCGAGGAAAATGAAGGTATCTTCATCAAATTCCGAAATCGGGAGCAGTGCGGTAATACGTTCATCTTCATCAATCTTAAACAGGTTCTGCACCGGTCTCCCTCTCCAGGTTCTGTTATCGGAGGTAGGCAGTTCAAAGACCGTGGTCACAAAGGCACGACCTTTGGAGGTGAAGCAGAACATCTTGTCATGTGTATTGGCAACCACGACATTGGTAATGTAATCCTCATCCTTGAGTTTGGCAGCAATACGCCCTTTTCCGCCGCGACGCTGACTCTCATAGGTGGCAATATCCTGATACTTGACATAACCTTCGGCGGACATGGTAACGATAACGTCCTGACGGGCTATGAGATCTGCCTTGTCAAATTTGCCTAAATCAACAGTGAAATCAGTACGGCGTTTGTCATTGTATTCGTTGCGTACGGCCTCCATCTCCTCACGGATCACCTGCCTCATGCGTTCAGGATTATTCAGAATCTCAAGGTAGCCGCGGATATTTTCAAGCAGCATCCTGTAGTCATTTCTGATTTCATCCTGAGCCAGATGGGTCAGTCGTGACAGCTGCAGAGCAAGAATGGCACGGGCCTGCTCTTCAGACAGATAGTAAACATTGCCGTGAATGCCGCGATCCTCAGGAATACCCTGCGGCAGAGAAATATTAAGACCTTCAGGTGTACGTTCGATAAGCGGGGCGATTTCAGCTGACGACCAGGCTTCATTCATCAGTCTCAGTCTGGCCTCGTCCTGATTCTGCGAACCGGTGATGAGATCGATAACCCTCTGGATATTGGCCTTGGCCACCATCAGACCTTCATCAACATGAGCCTTGCGTCTGTCCTGACGGAGCAGATACACGGTACGGCGTGTCACCACCTCACGGCGGAATTTGACAAACTCGGAGAGTATTTCTTTTAAAGACAGCAGACGAGGATGGTTGTTGACCAGAGCAACCATATTGATGGCAAATGAAGACTGCAGCATGGTCTGCTGGAACAGATTATTGAGCACAGCCTCAGGATAGGCATCACGCTTAAGGTCAATGGCGATTCTGACAGGATTGTCCTTGTCAGACAGATCATTGATTTCTGCAATGCCTTCAATCTTTTTGTCCTTAACCAGAGAAGCAATCTGCTTGACGATATCTATTTTATGAACGACATATGGGATCTCATCAACATAGATGGTCTGTCGGCCGGACTTGTCTGTTTCCGTATGGGTTCTGGCACGTATTACACAGCGGCCGCGTCCGGTGGCATATGCCTGTCTGATACCGTCATTGCCCACAATAATACCGCCGGTCGGAAAATCAGGACCTGGCACGTATTTCATCAGTTCATCAAGAGTGATATCCTCATTGTCAAGAAGAGCCAGAGTGGCATTAACAATTTCGCCAAGATTATGGGTGGGAATATTGGTTGCCATACCCACGGCAATTCCAGAGGAACCGTTGACCAGAAGATTAGGGAATCTGGTTGGCAGGACCTCAGGGATCTGCTCATTGCCGTCGTAGTTCGGATAGGTGTTGACTGTATCTTTATCGATATCAGAAAGCATCATCTCGGCAATCTTGGTCATCTTGACTTCGGTATAACGCATGGCGGCAGCGCCGTCACCGTCGATATCACCAAAGTTACCCTGACCGAAAATCAGCGGTTCACGCATGGAGAACCACTGCGACATGCGTACTATGGTTTCATATACTGCGGCATCACCGTGCGGATGGAAACGGCCGATTACGTCACCTACGATACGCGCCGACTTCTTGGTCTGACCACTGTGCCAGACTTTTAAATCATACATATCAAAAAGCACGCGACGATGAACCGGTTTAAGACCGTCCCGTACGTCAGGCAGTGCGCGATCTACGATAACACTCATCGCATAATCGATAAAAGACTGTTTGAGCTCGTCCTCAAGGTTTATGGTTGGGACATTGGCATTAACACTCTGAGCCGTTGCAACAATCTGCTTTTCAGTGTTCTGATTCTCACCGTTATCGGACATTAAAATATACCTTTTAAAACAAAATATTTGGCATGATTAAGCTGATAATTTTAGCATTTTTGCCCATTTTTTTCAATTAACGGTCATGATTTTCAGGCTTAATTCCTTATAATGAGTGGCAAATTTTCAAGCGAGGTTAAAGTCTATGTGGTTTAAAAACGCCCGCATTTATAATGTTGATTATTCAGAGATAAATCATTTTTTTAAAGATGAACGTGAACTTCAGGACGCACTGGAAAGTGCCTCATTCCGTCCATGCATGGCTCAGGAGGTTTCAACCATAGGTTTTGCCCCTCTTTTCGGACCTGATTCTGCGTACTGCTTTGTCAATGGCAGTGACGTTTTCTGCCGTCTTGTGGAAGAAACCAAACTGCTGCCGTCCTCAGTAATTAAGACCGAACTTGATGATCAGGTCAGAAAACGTGAACAGGAACTGCAGCGTCCTGTCAAGAAAACAGAGAAGGAAGCACTGAAGACCGCAGTTTTAAATCAGCTTTTATCCAAGGCTTTTGCCACCCGTCGCGAACTTCTCGTCTGGTGTAATCCTGAACATCAGATGGTTGCCATAGGAGCAACCTCAGCCAAACGTGCAGAAAAAGCGCTGGCCATGCTGCGTCAGGCCTTTGGATCCTTTCCTGCAACAGTTCCTCAGCCACGCTGTGTTGTCGAAGACCGTATGACCTCCTGGCTTTCGCCTAAAGGCCAGCTGCCGTCAGTTCTGCAGCTTGGTACAGACACCGTGCTCAAGAGTCCTGAAGATGACGGCGGGGTTATACGCGCCTCAAGAGAGGATCTGTCATCTGACGAGATAGCCGTTCATGTTGACGCCGGCAAAGTTGCCACTGAGATTCAGGTAGTCTACGATGACAGCCTGTCCATGGTGTTGGGATCAGATCTTTCCTTAAAGCGTCTGAAACCGCTTGACCAGTATCTGGAGCGTAACCTTCCAGCCAAAAGCGAGGATGCCGCTGCCGATATTCAGGCACATCTGATTTTACAGGGGCAGCTTTTAGGCGAAGTATCAGAACTTTTAATGGAGATTTTTGACTGTGACCGTTAAAGCACCGGAACTTCTCGCACCTTCAGGGAGTCTTGAGCACCTGCACATGGCTTTAAATTATGGAGCCGACGCTGTCTATGCCGGAGTTCCGCGCTGGAGTCTGCGAGTAAGAGGCAACGGCTTCTCCCGCGAGGATTTTGCCGCAGGCATCAAAGAAGCTCACGATCTTGGCAGAAAGTTTTATGCGGTGCTCAATGTCATTCCTCATGCCCGTCGTACCGACTCTTTCCTGCCTGCTCTTGATGAAGTTGCCGCACTTAAGCCTGATGCATTTATCATGGCGGATCCGGGCCTTATTGATACGGTTATTGAGCGTCACCCCCAGATCCCTGTTCATCTTTCTGTCCAGGCCAATACCGTCAATCCGCTGACTGTCAAATTCTGGCAGAAGATAGGCGTTTCAAGATGTATTCTGGCAAGAGAACTTTCCTTAGGTGAAATAGAAATTATCCGCAATGAATGTCCTGATATGGAACTTGAGGTTTTTGTCCACGGGGCATTATGCATTGCCGTATCGGGACGCTGTCTAATTTCAGGGCTTCTCGCGCGCAGAGACGCCAATCTTGGCGCCTGTAACAATTCCTGCCGCTGGAATTTTAATACCCGCAATATCAGGTGCCTGACCGCGGAGATAGAGGATGACTTCAATCACCCCGGGGAATGGATGACGCTCGAGGAGGATTCTCACGGTTCATATCTTATGAACTCAAAAGATCTCTGTGCCCTAAGTGTAATAGACAGACTCATAAAAATCGGCGTGGACTCCCTGAAGATTGAGGGAAGGTCACGCTCTCCATTCTATGCCGGTATCGTCTCCCGTGCCTATCGCCTTGCCATTGATGCCGTCATCAAAGGTGAGGCTGTTCCTGACGAATCGTACAGTCTTGTCAACTCCATCATGGCACGTGACTACACCACTGCACTTTTAGAACCTCACCGTCCCGATGAGACTCAGGATTATGAAACCAATACCCCGAAAAGAGGTACTCTTGAAATCGTCGGAAAAATCATCAGTCAGGATGTTAATAACATTATGACTGTTGAGGTTAAGAATCATTTTGAATCAGGCAGCAAGCTGGTGGTTTCAACACCTCAGGGTCTGATACCACTAGATGCCTCAACTCTTCGTGACCTTAAAGGCAATCCTCTTGAGGTCGCCAAAGGTTCCGGATGGACAGTAACTCTCAGGGCAGACAGACGGTTTGATCTCTCAACTGCTGTTCTTCTGAGGAAGGATGACTGATGAATGAGCTGCTCTGCGCTGCAGAGCAGCGGACTAAAGATAAGTCTTCAGAACTGCATCTAGCGGGCGCTCATTTTCTCCTGCTCTTTGTAGTACCGCCGCTTATTCAGATACATACGCCGGTCAGCCTCATCCAAAAACGCCTGAGCAGTTGTAAAACTGCTGTTATACATGACATAACCGACTGAAACGGAGAGTTTATAGGGAACCTTTGCCAGTCTGTCTACTGCCCTGACTACTCTTTGGATCTCTGTTTTAATTTTTTCAGCCAGAACCTCATCACATTTTGGAATCACCAGAACAAATTCATCACCGCCATAACGACTCAGAAAACATCTGCGTTTTCTTGAAACCTTTGAGAGCACAAAGCTAATAAGTCTGATTGCCCTGTCTCCTTCAGCATGTCCGAAATTGTCATTGATAGTCTTAAAACCGTTGATATCCAGAAACATCAGACAGGGGTGCTGTTGTATTTCTCTGGACGACAGACAGCGATCAAGATAAAAACCAAGTTCGCTCCTGTTGCTAAGACCGGTCAGATAGTCGGTACTGATATTTCTTTTCATCAGTACAAGATAAATAAAAAACAGCACCAGAGTCATGCCCTGCGTAAAAAACGAGGTCTGGTTTGCTATATCGTAGATGCCACAGAGGACTGGAATAATAGTACTGATCAGAATCAATGCCATGTAATTGGAAATGGCTCCAGATTTTTTTTCCTGTTCTATGATACTGGAAACAGGATCAATCATCATACAGGAGACATAAAACAGGAAAGAGACAAGCAGACACCACATCAGATTACCGGGAGATGGCAGCCCCATTGCGTTTCTCATCACCACGGTGTCGTTGAAAAGCGACGACATAATCAGCGCTGAACTCAGCCAGAACGGTATCGAATAAAGAACAAACAGAAACACGGAGGACATGCGCTGTGGGAAAAAAAGCACCGTCTGTTTCAGAAAAATAGAATAGACAAGATAATTAAAAACCAGCAGATAAAGCAGAATAAAAAAAATGTCGACACCGATAAGATAATGCGGCAGCTTACCTATACACAGCAATTCATAAGCAATGTGGGCAAGCATATCCACTGCCGTCAGGACTACCATCTTGACAACAATATTCTTGAAAAAGAACATGATAGAGCCTGTATATCTTCTGGCTCTTATATAACAGAACCACAGAAGAACAAAACAGATAACACTGCACTCTAGGTAGATGAGTAAAGATCTCATGCAGCGTCCGTCACTTTTCTCTTGTCAAGATACATCTTTTCCTCAGCAACCTTCATCACCTCAAGAATGTCATTACATTTACTTGGAATTCGTGCATAGCCAACACTGATTCTCAGATCATAGGGATCATGAATCTCACTGCATCTGCTTAAGATAGCAGCTCTCAGTCTCTGTATGTAATTGTCCACCTCTTCACTGTCAGACACAGTGATGATGGTTACAAATTCATCACCGCTTATTCTGCTGTTGAATGCCTTCAATCCATAATCCGCACTGCGCAGGGAATCGGCGACAATCTTTAAGGCTTTATCACCCTCACTGTGACCGTAACTATCGTTGATAGACTTGAAGTTATCAACATCGATGAAGAGCAGAAACGACTCAGTATGACGGGAAATCCCCCCGATAAAGTTCTCCCTGAAAAAAAGATCGAGTCTGCTGCGGTTATTGAGTCTTGTCAGAGAATCAAGTGAAATGCGACTCTCCTGCACACTGATGAAGTAATAGAGCATGGAAATGGTGGCAAATATGCATATCACAGGGAGATGAGTGTAGTACTGTACCAGAGCGGAAATAACATCAGAAAGCGTAAGAAAACAGATAAACGCAGCAATCTTACGTAATTTGTACTCCCTTACTCCGAAATAGGTTTTCAGGCAGATTATCATAGCCACAGTAGAGAAAAGTAAACCACAGGACATCAGCAGCAAAAAATGCGAACCAAGATACAGTCTGCCGCTTCTTCCGACAACAATAAATATTTCCCTGCCCGATGCCCACAGGACAAAACAGAAAAAACAGATCAGCAGCATATTTGTAATGGTGTAGACTTTACGCTTCAGGCGGAACCCGCTGTTTAGGCGGTGGGAAACATAGAAAAACCAGATATATGACATACAGCTGGCACAGCAGATGAATAAGGCCAGACTGAACTGAACTATCCTGCGGTAACCTTCGACACTGGCAACACTCATGATAAATTCGGACAGACACATAAAAACTATGGACCACGAGTCCCAGCGGAACAGACGCGAGAGGTCGTCGTTCTGCCCCATAAGACTTACTATCATGCCCAACGTGACAGTCAGACACAAAATGTCAACGACATAATAAGGCGACATACCTGTTCACAGTTTAATCTATCAAACCTGCAAAAGAGACTTGCTCTGCTTTACACTATACATGTTTTTGTCAGCCTGATGCATCAGGGTTTCAATGTCATCCTGACTAAAATCAGGGATCCTCGCAATCCCCATCGATAAGGTCAGTTTATACCTGCTACCGTATTCACTTCTGACCACATTTTTTTCAACATAATCACAAAGCGATCTGACTCTCTTTTCATCGCCGTCTATTATGATTACAAACTCGTCACCGCCGTAACGAGAGGCAAAACAGTCAAATCTGGTAGCAGCATCTTTTAGAATACGCCCTATCGAGGCAAGTGCAAAATCACCCTCCAGATGTCCAAAAGTATCATTGATTTTCTTAAATTTATCTATATCAGCCATCACAATCCAGGAATTATTAAATGCGCAGATTCCGACAGAGGAGCGCTGTCTGACGTAATAATTCAGCTGCGACCTATTATTAAGTCCTGTAAGAGGATCCAGAGAAATCTGATGATTTTTGATTCTGGTACAGACATAGAAAACCGCTACAGCCTCTCCTGCAGACAGTACACCGCCTACCCCGGTATAGAGTTGCAGGGCAGCACACAGCATCGGAATGGCACAGAAGGCATTGATTATGTAGTAGGTAACCCACAGATCAGGATCGCGCTCACGGGAAGCCAGAACAAGGGATCTGGTAACTGCCGCAAGATAGAATACAACACTGACAAAAGATACATATTCAGCAAAAGGTCCATTGCGGAATATCCCGCTGTTATCAATACTGTAGACGAAACCGGTAAAAGGAGAAATCCCGCAAGCTATACCGACGATGAGTATCGGCAGATAAATGAAAAGTACTCTTGAAAAAGTCAGAGGCTCGATTTTTGTTACTATTCCCCCTGTAACAAAAAACAGCCACGAACACGGCACAGCAACCAGTTCAATGTAATACACAATATTGGCCAGGTGCTGAAAAGGAATAAGTTCAGCCTTGCCGTAGGTAAGATTGTAGGCAAGTTCGGCAAAGGAAAAAATAGCACAGTGCACTACAACATTTTTAAGTTTACGGCTGTTGTGAAAATGTCTGAATTTAATGTCAAAAAACAGTCCC
The DNA here is from genome assembly GCA_017635415.1 of Succinivibrio sp. GTDB lineage: Bacteria > Pseudomonadota > Gammaproteobacteria > Enterobacterales > Succinivibrionaceae > Succinivibrio. The sequence goes on from JAGBLM010000008.1 coordinate 25,199, forward strand.
AACAGTATCGCAAGTGCCAGGATGTTCAGTGAACACAACAGAATTCGTTCCACAGTTAAGCCTCTTCAAAATCACAATGACGTAAATCTACCAACTTTTTCTTTTTTACACATACATATTAGAAAATTATGTATGGATCTAGAAATTTTCTCTATTTTTTTAAGAGGATAGTTTAAAAAAAATGATTCTTTTTTTTCTAAAACAGAAGCGTAAAGACTGTGACATGCTCCCACCACTTATAGAAGTGGTGGCTTCCTTCGGCTGACTTCTTGTCATTCGTTGTTACTACGGTTCCCCGCTGACAAGATCTCCTCAGGTAAGAACATTATCTTTCACTCCATCAATCCGCCATCTTTACATACTATGTTCCGTCTAATTGTTGGACTTTGAGTTATTTCGCACTCTTATCCACCCAGTACGCCTATAGATGATTTCTGTTCGTCGGACCAGAGATTTGCTATCCACTGCTTTCAGCTACCATGTCACCATGACCACCTTGTGGATTTGCTAAGCCTTCCCATTAGCGGGCGGCTTTGGGACTTATACCCTATAGATAATGCCCATGCTGAGCACACAAAAAGGTCCGCCCAAACCGGGCGGACTAAATTGAGGTTACAAAATGAACAGTGCTTGGAGAAATAAAAATAAAATTTTTAATTTCATACCAGGAGGAAGAAAGCACGTTCGGATAAAATATAGGACAGATTTTGTATTTTGCAAAGATCTTATCAGAGATTTTTTGTGATTAATCAGTTGACTTGCTACTATCAAACTGAAATATAAAATAATTTTCTTTCAATAATTTTTTTTAAAAAATTTTATTAAATTATTTTGTATCAAAGTGTTTTTCTACAGTTTTAGACAAAAATCACCTTTAACGTAAAATGATAATTTTGATTTTTAGAATAAAAGTCTGCAAAAAAATTCGAGAAAACTTTGCTAGATTCTTATCAAAAATAAGACAGGATACGATCAGTTTGAACCTAATTCCTGACGGATCTCATCACGCATCTGTTTGATGGTCTCTTCTCTTGCCCTGCGGCGAACCTCTTTGATATCGGTCTTCCCGGTTGCCCAGTCTTTTATGGAAGTGCGACGCTGATTGGCAAGCTCACGCTGCCGCTGCATCTCCAGCTGATATTTAGGACTGTACTGCTGACGGGCACGCTGACGTGAGGCCTCAAGATTAGCCTCATCATTAGCCCAGTCCGTCAGAGCTCTCAAGTCACTGCTCGACAGGCGGGCATTAGAACTGTTGCCAGTGGCACGACTTAAGATCACATATTCACCGCGCTCTGCAACACTTTCGGCATAGGCCTGCTGACGCTGAGCCTTTTCCTCTGGAGTTTCTCCTGCCTTACTGTTCATGACAGCACGGCGCTGAACAGCCTCAGCCTGATCGTTAAGCAACTCCTGACGAAGCTGTTTACGATGTTCATCAAGCTGTCTGGTGCGGGTATTCTTACCGACATCAGACGCCACTGCGGCAAGATCATCCGTGCCTTCCTCCGCAGCATAGACACAGCCGCTGTAAGAAAGCATCACCAGCACCGATCCGATAGCAACAGCAAGATTCAACTTATTCATACATCAACTCCTTTATTTAAAGGTATGCCAAAAGAAGCCGTGTATCAAGTGAAAGGATATATTTTATTGTCTTAGTTCTCAAAAGGAGCAGGATCACCGCCGCCGATACGACGAACCACAGGACCTTCCTCTTCAAATCTTATTACTGTTGTCGGTTCAGGCGTGACGATGCCGCCATCCACAATAACATCAACCAGTTTAGCAAGTTTCTGATTTATTTCCACCGGATCAGACTCCGGCATTTCCTCACCAGGCATCAGTAGCGTACAGCTCATAAGAGGTTCATTGAGTTCATTTACCAGAGCATCAATGATAGCGTTTTTCGGTACACGGATCCCGATCGTCTTTCGCTTTTCATTCATCATGCGGCGCGGCACTTCTTTGGTTGCCGGAAGAATAAAGGTGTACTGACCGGGAGTATTGTTCTTAATCAGTCTGAAGATGGAATTATCAACTCGCGCGTAGGTGGAAAGTTCGGACAGATCACGGCACAGCAGCGTGAAATTATGGGTTTTGCTAATCTGCCTGATTCTGGCGATTCTTTCCATTGCATTCTTGTTGTCAAGCATGCAGCATAGGGCATAGGCTGAATCTGTTGGAATAATTCCCACCCCGCCCTTGCGCAGAATATCGCAGATGCGTGCGACGTTGCGCTGCTGCGGATTATCCGGATGCAGGGTAATATATTGAGCGACCATAATAATCTCCTAAAATCAGGGGACAATTATACGCTTTTGAAAGGGTTAGAGCGGAAAATGATAGTCTTTTGCCTGTGGCGCAAGCCAGACCGGGTTAGCATTCTGAGGTAAATCAATATGCAACCCCAGATCCCGCCAGGTCCCAATATAGTGGAAGTCAGAACCGCAGGAGGCAAGGAAACCGTATTTTTCACACAGACTGTTCAGATATTCTCTGTCACAGGGCCGCTGCTGACATGATGCAACTTCAATCGACTCACCTCCGCACTGTTTGAAGTATTCAAGCAGCGATCTCAGTTTGGTATTGGTCAGGGTATAACGTCTGGGATGAGCAAGAACTGCAACACCACCAGCTTCATGGATCACCTCAACCGCCTCTCTTATATCCGGCCAGATGGTATTCACGTAAGCAGGTCTGCCTTTTTTCAGATAATAATTGAAGGCATCATCAACCGAACTTGCCTTTCCCAGAGAATAAATAAAACGGGCATAATTGCCGCGTGTGATGATGGCACCCTCAGTGGCCTGCGCCTTAGTACGTTCATAGGCATTGGCAAAGCCGGCCTTTTCCAGTTTTTCACCAATTCTGACCGCTCTTTGAATTCTCTTCTCAAATTGGCCTTTAATAAAATCCTGCAGTTTCTGACAGGAACAGTCCAAAAACAGACCAACAATATGGATCTGCGTGTTATTGAAGGTTGTTGAAAGTTCACTGCCCGGGATAATTTCTATTTTCCCGTCGGCAGTCATCTTCGCTTCTTCAATGCCACTGATGCAGTCGTGATCAGTTATCGCCAGATGGGAAAGATTTCTCTCAATGGCACGACTGACAACTTCAGCAGGACGCAGTGCCCCGTCAGACATGCTGGTATGACAATGTAAATCAATACTGCTCATTTTGCTCACTTTCCTTTTGACTCTAAGAATTCCCACCTGCTGTAGGTCTCATTAAGCTTTACCTGCAACCGGTCACGCTCTGCATTAAGGGCTCGGACCTTATCACCGCCATCCCTGTAGACATCAGGATTTGAAAGTTCCTCATCAATTCCGCTGAGCTCTTCTTCAAGTTTCTCAATTAAAGAAGGCAGCTCTTCAAGTTCGTGTTGCTCAGTAAAGGTCAGTGTCTCACTTTTTGGTCTGACCACTTTCTCTGTCTGTTCATCACTGTCAGACTTTGTTCTGTCTGAGGACTGCACAGTCTTTACTCTTTCGTAGTAATTCAGTACATCCTGCCAGCCGCCGACCACTGACTCGATATGACCGTTGCCGTCAAATACCCAGGTTTCCGTCGCCACCTTATCGATAAAGCGTCGATCGTGACTGATGACAATTACGGTTCCAGGATAGGAGGCCACCAGATCTTCGAGCAGATCCAGTGTTTCGAGATCAAGATCGTTTGTCGGCTCATCCATGATGAGTACATTCGATGGTCTGGCAAAGAGTCTGGCAAGCAACAGACGGTTCTTTTCACCGCCTGAGAGCACAGAAACCGGACTGCGCGCTCTGCGGCCGGTAAAAAGAAAGTTACCAAGGTAAGAGATCACGTGCTTGCTCTTACCGTTGATAATCACCTCGCTGTGCCCGTCAGCAACATTGTCGGCAACACTCTGCTCACTTTTAAGCTGCTCATGGTACTGGTCAAAATACTGCGGCTCAACGTTCATGCCCGTTCTGACATAACCGTGAGTAGGTTTCAGCTTATTGAGAATGATGTTGATTAAAGTGGTTTTACCGGCACCGTTGGGACCGACAATACCAATCCTGTCTCCCCGCATTACCGTTGCACTGAACGGTTCAATAAGAGTTTTCCCCTCATATTCAACCTCAATGTCACGCAGTTCAAAAACGATATTGCCGGAGCGGTCAGCCTCATTGATCTTCATGATCACGTTACCCTGGCGATCGCGACGCTGAAGGCGCTGAGCACGCATTGCCTCAAGATCGCGCACCCGCCCCTCGTTTCTGGCAAGACGCGCTTTGACCCCGCGTCTTATCCAGGCCTCTTCCTCAGAGAGAATCCTGTCAAATTCACGGTTGGCAAGCTCTTCCTTGCGCAGCCGTTCCTCTCTCAACTCAAGATATCTTGAGAAACTGCCAGGATAGGAATAAATTCGACCGCGATCGAGTTCAACGATACGCGTGGCACAGTTATCAGCAAAGGCTCTGTCGTGAGTTACAAAGACAATAGTACCGGGAAACTGGTTGAGCCACTGTTCAAACCAGGAAATGGTCTCAATATCAAGATGGTTTGTCGGTTCGTCAAGCAAAAGCAGTTGCGGTTCCTGTGACAGCGCTGCGCACAGCGCCGCCTTGCGGCGCCAGCCGCCTGAAAGTTCCAGCAGCGGAGTCTGTGGCGCCAGCCCCACCTTATTGAGGATCTTTCTGACCACTGCATCACGTTTCCAGCCGTCATGCTTCTCGATAAAATCCGCAAGAGCCGACTGCTCCTTTATGTCCTCGGTCTGAGAGTATCTGGCAAGAGCCTCACCAACTACCGGCAGCCCAGATACAGCAAGAGTATAGGCGGTTCCGCTTTTGTACTGGGGAGGATCCTGAATAAGTCTGGCAATCTTAAGGCCGCTGTGCATAACTACTCTGCCGTCATCAAGTTCACACTCTCCACAGAGCACCTTGAGCAGAGTGGATTTTCCCGTACCGTTCCGTCCGACCAGGCAGATACGCTCATGCTCTTCGATAGAGAGTTCAGCAGAGGACAGCAGCGCCTCATCTCCGTAGGCAAGATGAGCATCGAGTAAGGTTATAAGACTCATTATTCTTCAAGATCCTTTACGCCATCAGGGCCCCACACCCGGACTTTTCTCTGAAAGTGTGGTCTGTCCTGTTTTCTTCGCCGTGATGACCTGTCCGCCGTACCTTTAAACTCATGTCCTGAAGATAATTCGTGATCCCCTCTCTTGGCAAATCGTCCGTCATAGGACGATGCCCCCGAGTCCTGACGGCTGTGGTGATCACGCAAGCCCCGTTTTGGAGAGTTACCTGAACTGCCACCTTTTAACTGAACCTTATCACCTGAGAAACTGTTTTTCTTCTGGTCAAAAGCCTTAAGTTCACCTGACCATCGCGGTGCGGTTCTGAATTCAGTCATCGCCTGTGGCTGTGCGGTCATAGTGCTTCTGTCAAAATGCAGCATAAAGCAGGAGTGAATCTTTGCATCTCTGCTGAAGTCTTCTGGCAGAGTAGTCTTGGAAATATCCTCTATCACAAAGCCGAATTCAGTAAGCGCCTCTGTATCAAGCTTAAAGCCCCGGTGATTGGTACAGAAGATGACGGTTCCTCTGTCCTTAAGGTGACGCGTAAGATTTGACAGCAGTGCCACCTGATCTCTTTTCACATCAAAACTGCGCTCCATACGTTTTGAATTGGAGAAAGTCGGCGGATCTGCATAAATAAGATCAAACTGTCGGTCATGCCCACGAGACACCCAGTTAAGACAGTCTGCCTGTTCAAAGGTATTTGCTTCAAGACTGAGATTATTAAGTCTGAAATTATCCATACCCCACTGCAGGTAGGTACGACTCATATCAACGCTGTGCGTGCTGCGGGCACCGCCCAGTGCCGCACTCACACTGGCAGAACAGGTGTAGGCAAACAGATTGAGGACATCCCTATCCTTTGACAGTTCCTGTATTTTCTGTCTTATAAGACGTCCGTCGAGGAACAGTCCGGTATCGAGATAATCTTCAAGGTTAACATAGAACAGTCTGTTATCCTCATTAACCTCAATAAGGTTATGCTTCTGTTCCAAAGCTTTCTCGTACTGTTCGTCACCCTTTTTGATGCTGCGCTGCTTGAGAATAACGTGCGAGCCGTCAGAGCCGGTGACATCAACAGTAGCAGAAATCATATCAAGCACATGCTGTCTTGCCACCTTAGGGTTGACACTCTTAGGTGCCTCATAGGCCTGAATAACATACCAGCCGTTGTAGTAATCGATGGCAGCGGCATACTCAGGGACATCAGCATCATAAATGCGGTAGGCATTTATATTTTCTCTTGCCGCCCATTTACGCAGATGGGTAAGATTCTTCCTGAGGCGGTTGGCAAAATCCTCGGCGATTCTTCCCCGCAGCAGTTCTTTCGGACTCTGCTCACCGGTCATGTTGATATTGAAAACCCTTAACTGACACTCAAGTTCACCGTTGTATAAACGGTATACCTTGTCTGAGTGCAGGCGCAGACAGGACAGAAGTTCCTGTGAGGTGGAAATTACGGCAGCGCGTGCACCTTTGAAGTGTGTTTTCAGCTGTGACCCCAGCAGGGTGTAAAGTGAAATAAGTTCATTGAAATTACCCATTCTCCTGCCATATGGAGGATTGGTAACTATGGTAACCTTATTGCTGTTGTCCTGACCAAAAGGATTGACCACAGAAGCAAGGGCACAGTGGGAAACCTTAACCAGGGAGGCAAATCCTGCTTTTTCCGCATTGAAATTGGCGATATCAACTATATTGCCGTCCTGATCGTTCCCCCGTATTTCAATACCGCGCTCAATGGCCTTTGCTATTCCTCTTGAGGAGCGGACTGAAGCCTCGGAAACAAGAGTCTTCCACACCTCCTCATCAAACTGTTTTAATTTGAAGAAACCAAAATGTTTACGTTTAAGACCCGGAGCCGTATCGGTGGCAATAGCGGCAGCCTCAAGCAACAGAGTGCCAGAGCCACACATAGGATCAAAGAAATTACCGCCGTCATATCCTGAGCGGACCACCATGGCCGCAGCAAGATTCTCCTTGAGGGGAGCTGCACCTGTTGTCCTGTTGATTTCACGCTTTAAAAGCGCCCGACCGGAGAGATCGAGGGCGATAGTGGCAATCCCGCGGCGCTCCAGGTGAGCATAGATCTGTACATCTGGATTGTTTCTGTCAACTGACGGTCTGCCCCCGTCTGTTTTCTGCAGACGGTCGCAGATGGCATCCTTTATTTTAAGTGCACTGTACTGGGTATTGCGTAACGTTTCACTGACACCGTTAAAATCGACAGCAATAGTCTGAGCGGGAGTAAACCATTTCTCCCAGGCCACACCGTTTGCCGCAAGATAGAGATCGGTATCATCAGCACAGTTGAATTCGGACAGTTCAAGCAGAACTCTTGAGGCAAAACGGCTCCACAGACAGACCTTAAGACCTGTGGCAAATTCACCTTTAAAAGAAACACCGGCAACAGTCTCATGAGGTTCAAAAACCCCAAGAGCAGCAACCTCAGCAAGCAGAAGACTTTCCAGCCCTTTTGGGCAGGTGGCAAAGAAACTTACGGACATACTCTCTCCAAAATTAAGTCTGACTATTATACAGTCCCGTCCCGTGGTATTTATTCACTATGAAAGGAAAAATCGATATTTACTGTCTTAAGATAAGGACAGCGCTCAGACCGGTCGCACGACAAAAGGGCGGCTGGCAGATGAAAGTCTCCGTCTGCTGCAGGTGTAAGAAGAGTTTACAGCCAGAAGCCGTCGTAGGCTGTAAACGAGAGAACACAGCAAAAAATTTAAAGAAGTCCCGACTAATAATCGGCAGCGGAGTTTACCGCCCCGGTTCTAGGTACAGCCCCCTTCAGAGGAGGCAGCCACGCTTCTCCTTTCTTGCACATCGTCCATAGCGGATCTGGAATGCCGTAATGATCCTCTTTGTCCGGATCTAGGGCTGTTACTATCTCCTCAGCCCTTGCCCCGTACAGTCTGGTGCCCAGATGCGGATTCATCATGACGGATTTTCCGCAGCCGACAAACTCCGCAAAACCAGACTGCATTGCTTCAACATAATCAGTCAAGGACAGCAGTCCGCCTACACCTATGACAGGAAGTCTTCCTCCGAGGGCATCGTGAATCACCTTGAGACGTGTAGTGCCAAGTCCCGCTCCGCGGCGCACCATCTTATTAAAGTTCCACTGCGAGATATGCACATACTGAATCGGTTTTTCAGTCAGTGCCTCAAGCAGTGTCAGAGTCTGAGTCATGGTGATGCCGTTTTCGCCCGGTTCCTCAGGGGACAGACGGTAACCGATGATGAAGTCGGGACGGTTTAACCGTTCACGAACGGCACAGACTGCCTCAACAACCTGCAGAGGAAATCTTAGTCTGTTTGTAATACTGCCACCGTAGCGGTCGGTTCTGTGATTGGTTTTGGCCGAGAAGAACTGCTGCAGAAGATACTGATTGGCACCATGGATCTCAATGCCGTCATTTCCTGATCTGATACACAGTTCCGTGGCATGAGCAAAACCTTCCACAATCTTTTCTATCTGTTCTTCATCAAGTGCTCTGACCTCTCCGTGGGCGCTTGAGGACAGTGCCTGCTCTCCTGTAAAGGCCGGATTGGCAAATTCACCGCCATGATGGATCTGCACAATTGACAGCGCCCCCTGACCTTTTATGACTGCTGCTCTTCTGGCAAGTGAATCAAGGTCACTCTCAGCGATGGCCTGCGGCTGGCAGGGAAAGGTCAGACCGTTTTTTGTCACGGCAGTGGCGCCCTGAATATACAGACCGATATGATCTGCTCTTGTGGAAAGAAATAAGGACTCTGCCTCGTTTACTGTTCCGTCAGGATTTGATGAGAACAGTGTCAGCGGAGCGACCGCGATCCTGCTGTCGGTTTTTACTCCGTTGTTAAAGGTAAAAGGTTCAAAAAGAATGCTGCTGTCCACTTAAAAATTCTCCGTACCAGAAAAAGAAACTGACCTAAGAAACGGTTTTACATCACTTCAGGCTTTACTCCGTTTTTTTCTTTGCTCTGCTCTCACATTTTTCCTTTTTCTGCGGAGCTATTTCCCGCTGCAGTTCGGTTCTGTAGCCTTTGAAGGTCTCAAGGCGTGATCTGGTCACGGTCGGATACTGCGGGTCCATATCCACAAGAGTTTTCAGGATGATTTCCGAGACCAGATAGCGCATATACCATTTGTGATCAGCAGGCACTATATACCAGGGTGCATATGAGGTGGCAGTATGATTGATGGCAGCCTCAAAGGCCTGCTGATAGTCATCCCAGTATTTGCGTTCCTCATAGTCACCTGAGGAAAATTTCCAGTTCTTTTCCGGCTCTTCGATACGGGAGAGGAAGCGTCTGGCCTGTTCTTCCCTGGACAGATGCAGGAAAATCTTCACTACCCTGACACTGTTGTGATACAGATACTTTTCAAAAGCCTTGATATCCTCATAGCGGTAACCGATAACCTCTTCAAGGTTAATACGCCTGGCACAGTCCTGTGAACGGTACAGTTCCTTCACTCTGCCTATCAGCACCTCTTCATAGTGTGAGCGGTTGAAAATGGCGATCTCTCCTTTGGCCGGAACCTGTTTTGCGATGCGCCACAGAAAATCGTGCGCCAGTTCCTCAGAACTTGGAGATTTAAAGGCGGACTCGTGTACGCCGTGAGGAGAAAGGCAGGTCAATACCGCCCTGATGGTACCGTCCTTTCCTGCCGCATCCATTGCCTGAAAAAGAAAGATTACGCCCTCTTTCTTGTCAGCATAAAGACGATTCTGCAGTTCGTCGATTTTTCCGTCATTCTTCCTTATGATCTTTTCAGCCTTTTCCCGGTCAGCGCACAGCGAGGTCTCGCAGGTTGACGCTTTGGCTATGTCAAAGTGTCTGCTGCCGTCATAACAGTATTTTTCAAGTCCGCCATCCTTATTTCCCATAGTCACACTCCACACTCAGGTAAATCCAACTCACTGACGGAAGCATGATGATCCGTCAGGCAAAACACGCCTGCCCTCAGGGGGGACAGCAGACAAACACCTGCCTGATATCTGTCTGAGGAATCAGGGCTCATTTATGACCTGTACAAAAGTCGGTGCACCTGTATAATCAAAAGAATTACAGATCTCTTATTAGACAGATATTGTTTTCCGGCAGTACCAGACCTTCTTCAGAGAAATTCTCAAAGCCGTGCTTGTCGCAGAGATTGATAACCGAAGAAAGAGAGGACGGCATGATGGTTATCATCTCCACAAAACCTGCCTCCTTGGCCTTTTCCAGAATCTTGTCGACCAGCTGCTCCCCAAGATGCTGACCGCGGGCTTCGCGTCTGACATAAAGACGTTTCATCTCACATCTTTCATCATTTATTCTGGTATAGGCAACCATTCCCTGAAATTCACCATCATTTTCAGCAACAATCAGATTGCCGTGAGGAGGCAGATACTTTGCCTGAGCATCCCTAAGTTCATTCTCAAAATGCTGGAAAGCTGTATCCTGATTCAGGTTCAGCGCAGAAGTTTCAATCATCTGCAGTACCTGGGGCAAATAACTTTCCCCATCAATAAATTTCATAAGAACTCCCTTTTGTCTGTTGATTTGGTTATCCTATTACGAGTCTAGTTTTGTCTGCTTTTTTTGGCAATAAAACAAGGTGTAAATCTAGATATAGAGCGCATATAGAAGCAGGATTCTGTATAAGAATATGAATTTGAGCATAGAAAGTCAGTTTAATCTTATTGCCAGGGAATACGATGGCAACAGGAGAAACTTCATTCCCTGTTTTGATGACTTCTACCAGAACTCCACAGATTTTATCTGTAAAAGCATCAGCCCCCCAAAAAACATTCTTGATCTAGGTGCCAGTACCAGACTGCTGTCGCTCTTCTGGTACCGACATTTTCCTCTTGCTGATTTTTATCTTGTTGACCTAGCTGAAGAAATGCTGAATGTTGCCAGAGACCGCTTTGCGGGCATCAGCACTGTCCATTTTGCTGTTATGAACTATCTTGAACGGTTTCCCAAAAGCAGTTTTGATACGGTTATTTCCGCTCTTTCCATTCACCATCTTGAACATGCTGACAAACAGCGTCTTTTTGACAGGATCCATGAGATTCTACCTAAGGGAGGCCTGTTCGTAAACTACGATCAGTTCTGCGCTGGCGCTGAGATTTTAAACAGCTGGTTTGACAGATACTGGATAAATGGTCTTCAGTCGAAATTGCACCCTCTAATGTGTAGTACACTGAATTTCCAGTAAATTATTTTCCTTATCTCTGTTCTCTTTTTGTTATCTACTTGTATTCATATTAATCTACCTGTTGTTTTTTATAAAAAATATATTGACTAGGGACTTAATTATATGTCTACTCTACATTAGAGCTGTTAATCTGGAGTACGCAGGAGCCTGTCCTATGATTTATCCTTTCATCCGTGTGCCAATTCCTGAACTTGGCGGTTATATCGGCGTTAATGGCAAACATAAATATCTTTATGTCTATGTTGGAGACAGACAGATAGGCAAAGATGGTAGGAGTACTCACCCCAAGTCCAGAGCCATCGGCAGAATTGAGAAAAATGAAAACGGACAGGATGAGCTGATGCCTAATGATACTTACTATGAGGTAATGGACTTGCCCAAACCCGAACTTGCTGTAA
>JAGBLM010000107.1 GCA_017635415.1 Succinivibrio sp.
AGACATCCTGTAACAATACCTTTGTACAGCCACGGGTCAGGATTTTGCTTGAAGGTAGAGACACTTATCTTACGGATGATTTCCAGCATTTCATCGTAGTAAGGCTCTTTAGCAATTACCGCCTTCTGCAGCGGTACATCATACTCGTCAATAAGCAGCAGAATCTTTCTGCCGTATTCACGGTAAAGCATCTGTGCCAGTGTGGAGATGAAGGAACTGCAGATATCTACCGCCTCTTCAAGATTATTGTCTTCTGATAGTTTTCTTCTTTGGGTTTTGCAAAAATCATATATTTCCTTGAAATCTTCTTTATCAGTATCAAGCTGTCTGGAACTTTCTGTCAGGAAATAGAATCTGTTGTATAGTTCTGAGACTACACCTAAAAAAGAGGAGAGAGCAGAATTAAAAGTATTACCCTCGATGCCCTTAAAGGAGAGACTGATAACAGGATATTCACCCATGACCTTGTCACGCAGTTCTTTGAACTCATCTCCTGCAACTGCTAGGTTTCTGCCGTTGTCGATGAAGAGTTTGTGCTGGAAGGATTTATCCCCCGGGTTTTGATAATTGAGGGTGCAGAAGGCCTCAATCATACGCATGTTGAGAGTTTTACCAAAGCGACGAGGGCGGATAAAGAGAGAATTCATTACCTCTGAGGTACTAAGAAACAAAGTTTTAAGATAGGCTGTCTTATCTACGTAGTAGGCGTTTTCCTCGATGATTCTTGGAAAATCCTCACAGCCTGTCAGAAATAGTACATCTTTTTTCATAAGAGCCTCTTGCACAATTGCTTTAATTTTAGCATAGGAGACATAAAGAATACTGAAGAATAATACACTGAAAAATATAAATAAAATCAGTTTGGCTGCATTCCCAATAATAATATGAAGCATAAATGAAATTACAGTGAAGACTGTCGGATAGCGGTAGTGATTGGCAGGAAGATCCTCCCAAAGAAAAGAAACTGTAGACAGAAGAGACGCTTGATACGATCCTGTAACCACAGGATAAGACCGTCAAAGACTTTTATAGAGGATATTCTGCTGTTTGAAAGAAAAAGGCAGACCTTGTGGTCTGCCTTTTGTACAGTCAAAATCGTCTATTTGAGTTTCTTATAGGCGTTGATAAGACCGTTTGTGGAACTGTCATGAGAGGTAATGACCTCGTCGCTGACCAACTCTGGAGTAATCCTGTTGGCCAACTGTTTGCCAAGTTCAACACCGAACTGATCGAAGCTGCAGATATTCAGGATAGAACCCTGAGTGAAAATCTTATGCTCGTACATGGCAATGAGCATACCCAGCATACGCGGAGTTATCTCCCTGACTAGGAAGGAGTTGGTTGGACGGTCGCCGGTGAAGACCATGAACGGTACGACATCCTTGTATTTTTCTTCGCTGACGCCTTTCTTCTTGAATTCGGCAATAACCTGATCGGCAGTCTTGCCAAAGGCAAGGGCCTCAGTCTGGGCAAAGAAGTTAGAAAGCAGTTTGATGTGGTGATCGCCAATCTTGTTGTGGGTACGGGCAGGGGCGATGAAATCGCACGGGATCTTCTTGGTGCCCTGATGGATCAGCTGGAAGAAGGCATGCTGACCATTGGTTCCCGGTTCACCCCAGATGATAGGACCGGTGGAGTAGTTGGTGATGACATTGCCGTCACGATCCACATACTTGCCATTTGATTCCATATTGCCCTGCTGGAAATAGGCGGCAAAACGGGCCATATACTGATCATAAGGCAGAATAGCTTCGGTCTGGTAGCCGTAGAAATCGTTGTACCACAGACCAATCAGTCCCAGCAGTACAGGCAGATTCTTCTCAAACGGTGTGTTGCGGAAGTGGAGATCCATCTCGTAGCCGCCCTTTAGGAACTCCTCGAAGTTATCATAGCCGCAGCCTAAGGCAATGGACAGACCTATGGCTGACCACGAGGAGTAACGGCCGCCGACGAAGTCCCAGAACTCGAACATGTTCTCGGTATCGATACCGAAGGCGGATACTTCCTTGGCGTTGGTTGACAGAGCAACGAAATGCTTGGCGACAAATTTTTCATCCTTGGCACTCTTTAGGAACCAGTCACGTGCTGTCCGGGCATTGGTCATGGTTTCAAGGGTGGTAAAGGTCTTTGACGCAATTAAAAACAGGGTGGTTTCTGGATCCAGCGGTTTTAAGGTTTCAACAATCTGGGTACCGTCAATGTTGGAGATAAAGTGGCATTTGAGTCTGCTGTGATATGGTGTCAGAGCTTCAGTAATCATGCGTGGACCGAGGTCTGAACCGCCGATACCGATATTGACCACATCGGTGATTTCCTTGCCGGTGTAGCCCTTCCACTGACCGGAGATGACCTTACCGCAGAAATCCTTCATCTTGGCCTGAACGCGTCTTACATCTTCCATGACGTCGTGGCCGTCCACGATAATCTTGTTATCGCCGAAATTGCGCAGGGCGGTGTGAAGAACGGCACGATCCTCAGTGCGGTTGATTTTCTCACCTTGGAACATGGCCTCAAGATTTTCCTTAAGGTGAGTTTCTTCAGCCAGCTCTAGCAACAGTTTAAGAGTAGTTTCATCGATGAGGTTTTTTGAGAAATCAGCTACCAGATCACCGTCTGCAAGAGTAAGCGAGAATTTGTTAAAACGCTCAGGATCGCTGGCAAAGAGGTCTTTTAAATGACGAGAATCCTTGGTTTTGGCAAAGTGTTCGGTAAGTTTTTCCCAAGCTTTGGTTTTGGTTGGATTAATATTGTAAAACATTCATCAAACTCCGTTTAATAGTGTGATTCCGATTCTACTACCTATGTTTTTATTTTTCTATGCGGAAGTCGACACAATCGTAAATTGGCTAAAGATTTGCCTTTTTGGTACGAAAAAGATTGTCAATTATTCTGTACCTGTAAAAATCTCCAAAAATAAGAAAACGAAACAGAAAATCAGACTAAAAAGTCTCATAATTATCGCTGAAGCGGTTTGGGCTGTTAAATAAATCTCCCAAGATGTCATCAGGTTACGGATAAGAAGGATGGAATTTAGATTATTACGGTATTTTCTTGCCGTGGCAAAGGAACAGAGTATCACCAGAGCCGCTAGAGTTCTGCATATTACTCAGCCTACACTGTCCCGACAGATGATGCTTCTGGAGGAAGAAACCGGCGTTACTCTGTTTCATCGAGGTTCCAAAAAGATTCTGCTGACCAGTGAAGGTTTTCTCTTAAAAAAGCGTGCTGAGGAAATGCTTGAACTGATGCACAGAACCCTGGAGGAGCTTCCTCTGCAGGATAAGGATGTTGAAGGTACTGTCAGCATCGGTATTGGCGAAGTAAAAGCCATGGAAAGCATAGCAAGGATCTGCGGCTCATTTCAGAAGGAGCATCCGCGGGTGCGGTTTGATATTTACACCACCACTGCAGAGGTAATTAAATCTCGCATGGAGCAGGGCCTTCTCGATCTCGGTCTTCTGCTGGAACCTATTGATCTTGAGAAATATGACTATGTTAGAATGGACTATCCTGAGAAGATAGTGGTTCTTTTTAGTCCGTCAGACCCTTTATCTCAAAAGGAGTCTGTTACAAAAGAGGATCTGCTGCCGCTGCCTTTGATTCTGCCAAGCCGACTTAACGTGCAGGGGGCTCTTGGTCACTGGTTTGGCAGGAATATTGACTCTCTTAACGTTGTCTTCACTTCAAATCTTACCACCAATTCAGCTGTTATAGCCATGGAGGGCTATGGCTACCCGATTGTGGCAGAAGGCGCGACCTGTTATTACGATCCCTCTGTGCTAATCTCCCGCCCTCTTAATCCTCCACTGTTTTTAAATACTGTTCTGGCATGGAAGGATGCTCAGCCTTTTGGTAATGCCACTCTTAAATTTATCGAATTTGTAAAATGCCTAAAAGGCATTGGTAAAGTATAAAAATAAAGTATTTGATATAAAAGAAAACGTCTCTTAGACTTCGATACTAGAAGAGTGATATTACCTGCAGGCAGTAATGTTCCTCTATTATCCTCAAGAATAGAGCACGTATGAAAGCAAGGAAACTGGGACATAGTGTTTTTTCTGCCATCAGTTGCATAAGACGGAAACTTGTTTTCGTCACCAGATTTCATCTTCATAGCGAAGAGACTAAAGACAAAAATTTTATGAGTGTATACGAAATAACCTTGAGGTATCCCTCAAAAGACTCAGTACGGATTATGTATGACCTTTATTATCTGCATTCACTCAATCCTCAGTTTCCTGTTGAAGAGATTGCACTTGCTTCAAGCAGACTTATCGATGAAGGTCAGTTCAGAGACTATGGTCTTTCCAGGATGGCGTAAACCTGAGTGAAAAATTTCATCAGATCTGAGGTGTAATCGCCATTCAGCATCTTTATAACAAGGTGGGGCGGTGGCGCAACGGAGATGATTCCTTTTGATTGGACTGAATCCTTCTTTAACAGAAATAGTAAAACGACATAAGAAACAGATGAGGTAATTATGAGTCTTCTAAAGAAAATGGCTGCCGTATGTATGACTGCAGGTGTGATGTTCGCAACGGGAAGTGCCCAGGCCAAAAGCCTGGTGGTCTACTACTCTGAAAGTGGCTATACCAAAAATGTAGCCAATACAATCGCTAAGCATTTAAATGGTGATACCTTTGAACTGATTCCCGCAGAGCCTTATTCAGGCGCAGATCTTGACTACAATAATCCTTCCAGCCGTGTCAGCAGGGAACATGATAATCCAAACCGCGTGGTGAAACTCAGGGAGAACAGGGTCTCCGGTTTTGCAGACTATGATACCGTCTTTGTTGCCTATCCAATCTGGTGGGGTATCGCAGCCTGGCCGGTGGATGACTTTGTCAGAAACAATGACTTTGACGGTAAGAAAGTCATCCCGGTTGCCACCTCCTTTTCATCTCCTTTAGGTCAGAGCGGAATCCTGCTTAAGGATATGGCACAGTCTGGAGACTGGCAGGAGGGCATTAGATTTTCCTCAGGCGTAGACGAGAAGACCGTAACAGAATGGCTTGATTCTCTTAATCTCAAGTAATTGCCGTTATATGGAGCCTTGATACCATGAAAAGAGTTTGGCTGTTTTTTTTGACTGCTTTTGCCTTACCGTCGGCAGCTATGGCTACTGATACTGATCTTATTCCGATTAAGGGCGGAGAGTTTACCATGGGATCAGCTCCGGATGTAAGATGGCGAGGTGCTGATGAAAGTGAGCATCAGGTTAAGGTTGATGATTTTCTGTTAGGAAAATACGAGGTATCGCAGGCTCTGTATGAAGAGGTGATGGGGGTAAATCCAAGCCTTAATCGGGGTAAGATGCTCCCGGTGGAGAATATTACCTGGATTGAGGCTGTTACCTTCTGTAATGAATTAAGTAAAAGAGAGCATCTAAAACCTGTTTATACCATCAGTGATTCTGAGATTATCTATGACAGGAACGCAGACGGCTACAGACTTCCTGATGAGGCCGAGTGGGAATATGCCTGCAGAGCAGGGACCAACACCAACTACAGTAACGGTTACTCAATCAGTGCTGATGAAGCCAACTATTGTGGTCATTATCCATACGATATTGAGCCTAACTATTTTAAGCCGGAGACCCTTAGGGTGCAGCCTGGTGTCTACAGACAGCATCCTGTAAATATCGATTCATTCAGTCCAAATGCCTTTGGTCTGTACAATATGCATGGCAACGTCTGCGAGTGGGTGAATGATACTTACCTAGGTGATTACAATAATTCTGACAAGAGTGGTGTCTACAAGGTCTACCGCGGTGGCGGTTACAATGATTTTGCAAAACATATCCGTTCGGCCTATCGGGGAATTCTGCCACTCTATTTGAAAAAACTTGCGGTAGGCTTAAGACTTGCCAGAAATGCCGGCAGTCATAATTCCGCTTCCGAAAATGTTACCAGAATTCCTTCCTTTGAAAAGAGATCTGGCAAAGGCCTCGTGGTATTCTTTTCCTGGTCCAACAATACCAGAAATATGGCCTCAATTATTTCTGCAAAGACCGGATCTGATGTTCTGGAGCTTACTCCTGAAAAAAAGGATCTTTATTCAGAGAATTATTCTGAGGTTCTGGTACAGGCCTGGCAGGATCAGTTCAACAGAACCGAGCCTAAACTTGTAAACCTGCCTGAGAATCTTGATGGTTATGATACCGTTTATATAGGATATCCACTCTGGTGGGCTTCCATTCCGCGACCTGTGGTATCGTTTTTGAAGGCTTATGATTTTTCAGGAAAGAAGGTCATGATTTTCAGTTCCGGCGGTGGCGGTCACATGCAGCAGAGTGCCTCCGATCTCATGAAGGAGTGTGGCGCCATGGATTATGGTTCTCTTCTTGAGGTCTCTTATTCAGGAGGACCAGATCTTGATAAGAAAATTGAGAAATGGCTTTCAGATAACAATTTAAAGTAGTAATGCAGCGTTGGAGAAGATAAAACATGAATAGAGTATTGAAGTCTGTATTATCAGGAATTTTACTTAATGTCTCAGTTCTGTCCTGTTCTGCTCAGGCAAAAAACTGTGTGGCGTTCTTTTCTCTGGACGAACTTGATTATCAGGGGGTTGATGCTCTGACGGCCGCTACCAATCCAGATTTCAACACTCATACGGTAGCAAACTATATTGCAGAAAAAACTTCAGCATCTTTATTTAGGATTGCTACCCATACAGATTATCCAAACAGGATGAATGAAGCTATTGCTCTGTTTCAGGAGCAGCATGCAGATGAAAGTCTGGTAAAGAAAGCTGCGAACAATGACAGTTTATCCTCCTGCAGTCTTTTATACCTTGGTTATCCGGTTTGGTTAAACGATATGCCATTTGAGGTGCTGGCTTATATTTCCTCTCATAAGGAGGAGTTATCTGGAAAGGAAATTAGAATCTTCAGTACCACCGGCAGTTCTTCAAACACTCAGTCTGTAAACAGAATTAAAGAAACTCTTGATGCTTCAGAAGTTACAGGCTCTGCTGTTATCAGAATGTCAGAGCGGGATGTCTACCAGAATATTGTGGATAAGGAACTTATAGACCGATAACATCGGCATTCTCCTGATGATACGGCTGCTTGCATACATGCGACAGAGGAAATGAGCCTTAGGCGACTTGAGTACATCAAAGACTCATTTTTTTTAAGAATGCTGTACGCGGATGAATGCTAATTCGCCTCTTCAGTATCAGGCCCCAAGGTCGTCTTAAGTTCTTTGTCGACTATATTGCAGACGCAGGAGTCAGACCAGACATTAAGACTGGTTTCAATCATGTCAATTACCGCATAGACCGGAAGAATGATACCCATCAGCTGTACCGGAATACCCATGGAGGAGACCAGGGACAGCGTCAGGAAGTAGCAGCCCATAGGCACACCGGCATTGCCTATGGCAGCGAAGGTGGCAATGAAGACCCAACTGATGAGCGTAAAACCGGTAATCTCCACACCCGCATTCTGCAGCAGATAAAGAGAGGTCAGCAGAATAAAGGCGGCGCAGCCGTTCATGTTGATGGTGGTGCAGATTGGCAGCACAAATCTGGAAATACGTCGGTCAACCTGCAGGTTGTCTTCGGCCGAGGCCATGGTTACAGGCAGGGTACCTGCTGATGATTTGGAGAACAGGGCAACAGCCAGAGCTGGCAGCATACCGCGGGCAATGCGCAGCGGATTTAAACCACGTAGCAGCAGTAACAGCGGCAGAATAATAAACATCTGCAGCAGATTGGCGCCGATTACGGTGCCAAAGTAGGAGGCAATACCTCCGATGATAATACCGGCCTCAATCTGGGCTACCAACTGGGCTGTAAAGGCCAAAATTCCGAGCGGCAGAATAGCTATCAGCCAGTGGATGAGGACAAACAGCAGATCCTGCAGGCCGCTGAAAAAGTGCACCAGAGCAGTTCGTCTGTCACTGTGCGGCAGTGAGGCAAGACCAAGTCCCAAAGCTGCTGCAATCAGCAGAATGGAGAGCACGTTACCTGAGACAAACGGTGCTAAAAGATTATTTGGAATAACCGTGATGATATATTCAGAATAACTGCCCTTGCTGACTGAAGACGGGTCAAAATCCCCGACCAGTGCTGAAGGTACATTGGCAGGAGCGATGACGATAAACAGAATGAGGGCAATAACCGCGGCAAGTATCGTGGTCAGAAGGGTGTAGAACACGGTATGACCGAAAATGCGTCCGCTGTTGGTGCCGTGACCGAGTTTTGCCAGAGTATTGAGCAGGGAGAGCGCAATAACGGGAACGGCGACGAAACTGAACAGTCTGGTGAAGACGGTGGCGATAAAGTCGGCGACTGCATTGAGCTGACTGATATTCAAAGCTCCGAGAACGGCACCTAGGATCAGTGCACCAAGATAGAGGGCGGCCTGACGTATTTTTTTCTGACGGGACACCTGAGCCATTGCTTGTGCTGCGGCAGTTTCAACTCTGGTGGTGTTGGTTGTTTTCATTGTTGTGTTCCTTAAATCCTCAATAAATCAGGAGGGGCGAGAACAGACCGCGACTGCAGGGACTAAGAGTGCAGTCGCGTGGAAACTGTCCTCGTCAGTAATCACTTTGATAAATCCAAAACGGTGTTATTGTCGTTTCAGTCCGCATCTTTGTATAAAGCTGTTGACAGATAACGATCACCACTGTCAGGGATAATGATAACAATATTCTTGCCTTTATTCTCAGGCAATCTTGCCTGCTCTATGGCAGCGTGGATAGCCGCTCCGCCTGAAATACCTAAGAATACCCCCTCAGTATGAGCAGTGTCCCGACCGGTACTGAAGGCCTCATCATCGGTAACGGTGACAATTTCGTCCACATAACTGCGCTCAAAGTTTTTTGGTACAAAACCTGCGCCGATACCCTGAATCTTGTGCGGACCTGCCTTACCTCCTGACAGTACCGGTGAACCTGCAGGCTCTGCTGCCACAACCTTTAGGGCAGGATTCTTTTCTTTAAGATAACGTCCAGCACCTGAAACGGTTCCGCCGGTGCCTACCCCACCGACCAGAATATCAACTTTGCCCCCGGAAGCTTCCCAGATTTCAGGCCCGGTGGTTTCATAGTGTGCTCTGATGTTGGCCGGGTTTTCAAACTGCTGCGGGATAAAGGAGTTGGAATTGGCCTCGTGCAGCTGCTCGGCCTTTTCTATCGCTCCCTTCATGCCTTTGGTGCCGTCTGTCAGTACAAGACTGGCACCATATGCTCTGATGGTATTGCGCCGCTCAACAGACATGGTTTCTGGCAACACAATGGTTACCTTAAGTCCCAATGCGGCGCCGGCGAGGGCCAGTCCGATACCGGTATTGCCTGAGGTTGGCTCGATAATTTCGGTATCTTGATTGATTCTGCCACTCTCAAGGGCATCCTTTAACATGTAGAAGGCGACACGATCCTTGACCGAGCCGCCTGGATTGAAAGCCTCAAGTTTGGCGATGAGTTTGGCCTCAAGACCGTATTTCTTCTCGATTTTTACAAGTTCAAGAAGTGGGGTGTTGCCGATAAGGTCGGTGATGCTGGTGTGAATAGTCATATGTTTCTCCGAAAAATATCTGTTTATCAAGTTTTGACTTTGGGTGCTGAAAATAAAAAAGGAAGCCTCAAGGCTTCCTCTCCTGTTCAATCACTCATTTTACGTGACACTAAAGTAAGTGAAATCTACCTGTATTCTCAGGAAGCCAACTTCTGCTAGCACAGCAACACATGCAACAACACAGACACATGAACTCAATCATGGTCATGCGGCAAAAAGTGTGGAACTGTTTCATGTAATTGACTCCGTTTAAAGGTTGATTCAATGTTAACGGCGGTCGATTTTCTTTGTCAATGACTTTTTATACTCTGCACCTTATTTTGACTTTGCCTGTCGTTCAGGCAATGCCGCAGGCTAATCCCACCAGGGGAATAGTTAGCACCGAAACGGTAGTGGTCAGGGAGATACCTCGACTTGCCACTGACAGAGAGCCTGGTCTTAAAAGGGTGGTGAACATTACCACCATGACACCTGAGGGCGCGGCAACACAGACAAAACAGGTACCGATAAGATAGCGATCAGCGGTTACCGCCATGATCACATACATGATGACTATTGGCACTACTATCATTTTCAGCACGGAGAAACACCACATTCTGAGATCATAAAACAGTTCTCTGAAACTGATCTCGTAAATAGCGGATCCTATCAGCATCATCGATAGCGCCGGGGAAATATTGCCTACCGTACTGAATAACTTATGCAGAAATATAGGAAGATTGAGGTTGAAGACCATCATGAAAAGCAGTACGAGGCAGGAGAGCAGGCAGGGATTGAAGGCGGCTTTGAAATTGAAGCGCTCTCCTCTGCCGTGAGTCAGGATAAAGATGTTGTAGGAGAAGAAGACAATATTGTTGAGGACAATAAACATGGCCATGTAAATCATGGCTTCTCCGCCATAGATCATCAGCACCACAGGCATGCTGATAAAGACTATGTTGGTACAGACACACATGGAGTTGTACACCGGGGCATCATCCTTTGAACTGCGAACCAGGATAGGGAGCAGTACGGCTGAGGCAAGCATCAGCACCTGTAGCAGACACAGTACGCTGATGCCGTGGAGCAGTTGTTCTTTTGCAAGTGTTGAACTGTCAGGCAGGGTGCAGGAGAGTATGAGCAGTGGGGCAGTGAAATTAACTACCAGTGAGGTAAGTTGTCTGTGACTGTGGGACGTGATAAGGTTTTTAGATCTTACATAGTATCCCAGCATCATGATGAGGAAGAAAATCGCCATCTGCTCGAAAACAACCATATTCTGCTCCAGTATTTGGAAAAATCCTCTCTGCTACTATACCTGAAAAAAACTTTTCAGGAGAGTTATTCAAATCGGTCTGTCTTGGTGTGGCGATGACAGCCTCTTCTTTCCGTTGCAACCTGCTGTTTCATCAGGTAGGGACTGAATGACTATCAGGCGGGTAACATCGACGGGAAAGCTTTTCGGAAAAAACTTTTGAGACCGGGCAAAACCTGTTTAAAAATGATTTTTAAATATGTATGCTGTTCAGAGCGCGAGAAATGAGTTCAGTTTTGGACAATGCGTCCGATCAGTAAACGCAAAATCAAACGTAAAAATTTACGTTTGATTTTGCGTTTGGTCTACACTATGATCATAGTGTAATCCTAAGGAAGAATACGCTATGAGAGAAACAAAGAATATTGAATTTAAAGAGGATGTTTCCAATTCTTTTCTTAAAACGGTAAGTGCATTCGCTAACTATGAAACAGGAAAAATACTTTTTGGCGTTGATGATCACGGAAAGGAAACCGGTATTCACAATCCGGTTCAAACCTGTCTTGATATTGAGAACAAAATAAATGACAGTATTGATCCTCCGCCAGAATATTCTCTGCAAATCAACAAAAAAACATCTGTGGTGACCTTAACCGTATTTGAAGGATTACATAAACCATACCTTTACAAAGCCAAAGCATATCGAAGAAATGACAGTGCCACCGTTGAGGTGAACAGACTTGAACTGACAAGGCTGATCCTTGAAGGAAAGAATCTGTCTTTTGAAGAATTACCAGCAGAAAATCAGGAACTTTGTTTTAAGGTACTGGCGGATAAACTTGCCGCAAATTTAAATATTGGAACATTGGACAGGAATACTCTGAAGAGTCTTGAACTGTATTCAGATAAGGATGGATACAACAGGGCAGCAGAACTTCTGTCTGACACCAACAGTTTCTGCGGTATCGATATGGTTCGCTTCGGAGAGAATATCAGTATTATTCTGGATAGGGAAACTTTCGCAGACGAATCTGTTCTTAAACAGTATGATGACGCTGTCGGTATTTATCGAAAATACTACCAGTATGAAGAGATAAAAGGAAGTTTAAGGACTACGGTTTCTCTAATACCTGAAGAAGCTTTCCGAGAGACGGTGGCCAACGCTATCGTGCATAGAACCTGGGATCTAAATGCAAGCATTCAGATCTCAATGTATGCAGACCGGGTGGAGGTGGTTTCTCCTGGAGGACTGCCAAACGGAATAAGGGAGGAAGATTATCTAAGTGGCGGATTATCTGTTCTGCGCAACAGAATCATTGGTAATCTCTTCTTGAGACTGCGCATGATTGAACGCTTTGGCACAGGGATCAGGCGTATTAACGATACCTATCGTAACAGTAGGATTAAACCTGTCTTCAAGGTCACAGAAAATGCCGTTACCGTGAGTTTGCCTGTCCTTGAGCAGAACTGTAATCTGAAAGATGACGAGTCCAAAATCCTTAACATACTGCAGAACAAAGAAATGTCCAGCTCAGCAATAGCCTTGCAGACAGGATTCGGTAAGAACAAGGTTCTTGCAATTGTTAAAAGACTTGCTGAAAAAGGCTATGTAGTGTCCTTGGGTAAAGGTCGAGGTACCCGGTATATGGTCAGGTAGGCGCGGTTTATCAGCAGAGTTGATTGTAGTGCAGGAAAGGAAAAAAACTGCAGCAAACCAGCCTTGTAAATCATATAATCACAAAAGTTATCGCAGAAGAGGAAAGTTTATGTACAAATCAATCCCAGAAAGATGTGCCGCGCGTGTACTGAGCGGCGGACCGATTGTTACTGTCAGTTCACAGAGCAGCGACGGTGTTGCCGATATTATGACCGCTGCTTGGAACTGTCCTTTTGACAGTAATATCGTCCAGGTTACTCTCGATCTTGGTCATACCACCTCTGAGAATATAAAAAATACTGCAAAATTTGTGGTCGGTATTCCTGCAAAGGAGCAGATTGCAGAGATTATGAAGGCAGGCTCAGTTCACGGACGCGATGTCGGGGATAAATTTGACAGTCTCTCCATTCCTTATGAATTATCCGAAAAACTGGGACTTAAGGTCTTAAGAGATCAGCTGGCCTATATCGAGTGCGAACTGTTTGATTTTGATATTTTTGCCAAATCCGGGATTTGCCTAGGCAAGGCTGTAAGCGTTTATGTTCAGGACAAGGCCTGGAATGATGCTGAGGAATGCTTCCTTGATGGGGCAAAACATACCCTGCACCACGTGAAGGATAACGTCTTCCTCTGCGGTCACAGTATTATCGAGGGATAACATGCTGGACCTTAATAATCCTGATGAGGCAAAAGTCGAAGAACTTCTTGCTCTGATTACCGATCTGCTTATAGGTTCGGCACAGAATACCTTAAGTGAGGAAGATCCGCAAAGTTATGAACGCCTAAGACGTGCTCTTGCTGACGGTGCCTATCTTGAAGCCGAGTTCTTTGAGGCTGAAGAGCAGTTTGACAGCGAGGAAGTAGGGGCAGGCAAGGTATTCGGGGCCGATCTCTTCGTGAGGGATGATGACGGGGTGCAGCTGAATGTTGCAACCTGCTATTTTACCGAGCAGGGACTGACTGAAGAGCAGGTGGGCATCATCGACTGGAAAACTTTCTAGAAAAAGTCTACAGAATAGATCCTGTCTAGCCCTGATGGCATGTGACAGAGCGGACTGATGCACTTGTGGGATGTTTTGTTTGACGCAATCAAAAACTTAAGGCTGAGTTGCGCACAAAGACAAGGCGTCTTTTCTGCAAACGATAAATCAAACGCAAATTTTTGCGTTTGATTTATCGTTGGGAAAAGCTCGGATGAGCAGGTGTATGACCGATAAGGCGAGTGTTTTTGATCATTTTTGATCATTTCTCATTGATGTGCTGATCAGGCGCGCCTATCGACTCCAGAAAAAAAGTCTCCACCTCATCCCAAGAGATAAATTCCTGTTCAAGACGGACATGCTTAAGACCAAGTTCCCTGCCAATCTTATTATCCAGCAGAGCTCTATAGGCAAGTCCTTCCTTTTGGGTAAGTCCTGTCGGGATATCCTCACGCGGTTTAGGTTCTTCGACACACAGATTCTTGTATTTTGTTAAGGTCTCATAATCCATAAACACCGATTCGACCTCACAGGGGTTGAGAGCCTCGCGGAATGAGGAGAGGATTGCCAGCCCGTGTGTATCAAGATCTCCCCAGTAGAAAATCTTCAAGGATTTTAGCCAAACGGCTTGCTTAAGTGCACTGAATCCGTAGCCAGAACCGAAAATTGCTACGGTACTCCTCAGATGCGGAAGAGATAAAAAGGAAATCTCATTTTCGCAGACAATGGCGTATCTAACGTCCAGTGACAGGGCGGCAAAACTTGCTGCATCAAGTGTAATATCTGGACATTTACAGTTGATTAAAGGAAATTTTAGTTGGGGATCAAGTATTCTGAATCTGATCCGTTCAGGTTTGTCCTTAAATCCATAACGTCTTGAAAATCCTCTGCTGTGGTTTTCATCTGGATTTATGCTGCTCTTTGGCAGTACCGCATCGAGAACTTCACCTAATACTCCTTTGTGATTTTCAATGAACTTGGTATCAATAGTCTGAATGGATAATTCTCTAAGATAAATCCCAGGATTAGGGTTTTTGAGCAGATAATCAGCAATCAGTCTTATTTTGTAGAAGCAGTCCCGGTATTTGAGGTAGGTCTGAGGTTTTTTTCGTATGAAGTCACAAAAACGGGAAGGCATCCGCATAAGTTCAGTTCTTATTGCTCGATATTCGTGACGTTTGCCAATAAAGGCAAGATACTCATCAACACTATTAAATACAACAGATGAAGGCACTCTCTGGCGGCCCATAAGTCTAGAGGAATACTCCACAGTTTCCACCGTAAGTTCTGTCTGAGCCAACCATTTGACGGAGAAATTCATTACCTTTTCAAAGTCGTTTCTGATGTCCTGAGCCTTTGGCCCCTCAAGTTTAACTTTAAGTGGTCCAATTATCTCAAACAGATCAAATGACATAAGATTGTCCTGATCAAGAAGAGCGCGGATGAGATCTCCTCGGTTCCAAATTTCCAGACATTTCTGTTTAACTGTCTGTTTTGTTGACCAATTATTCATTTGTTTCCTTAGTACGGTTGGAGAAAAAACTAATTATCATGTTTTTTTCTGTCCTCACAAATACAGGATCAGACTGTATTTTCGACGAGTTCACGCTGTTTTTTCAGTAGGCGGTATTCTTTTATAGTAAGATTTCTGACTGCTGACTGAGAGGTGGTTTCGTCCTTTGAAACCATGGCAACGTGCTCAACATAGGGTTCAATGATGGATATTTTCTGCATTGGTGTCACAACCAGAAGTTGCAGTTTCAGTTTCTGAAACAGTTTTAGTCCAAAGGTTGCTGAATCATCAGAGCCCCGACCAAAGGCCTCATCGATAATCACGAACCTGAAGGAGCGTTCTGTGGATTTGTCTTCAAAACCTGTTCCGAACTGATAGGCAAGTGACGTAGCCAGAATCGTGTAGGCAAGTTTTTCCTTCTGACCACCTGATTTACCGGATGAATCTTTGTAATATTCGTACTGGGAACCGTCGGCATCATAAAGTTCCTGGGCGGCAAATTCGTACCATCGTCTTACATCCGTGACTTTAAGGCGCCATCTTTTATCTGCTTCGACGGAATCAGGGCGTCCTTTGAATCGTTCAATAAGGTCCTTGACTCTTTTGAAGCGTTCCTCTGAGATCTGCAGAGAACCTGAATCTATCTCACTTCTGTTTTCGATCATGCTGCGCAGATCAAACTTGAACTGTTTGATTTCCTGATCTTCAGTATTGATGGTGACCAACTGAATATGTCGTCCCGGATTATATTCAATGGACTTGAGTGCCTTGTTGATAACAGTGATTCTTTTGGTGATTTCTCCTGCCTGGGTGTCTAAGAACGCGTTCAGGGTGGCTACGTCGTTAAGAGTATTATCGCGCAGTTTCTTTCTGAACAGACTTTCAAAACGAGGCAAATCGTCTGTTCTGATTTTAATGAGTAATTCTTCATATTGTGGCCAACTTTGAGCGGACGCATCCATTTCCTGAGTCTCAACCTCATAACGGTGATTGAAGTCAACCATGGCAGTGATGAGTTGTTTCTCCTTTGATGAATACCTGTTACTGTTTTGGGAATATAGTCTGTCAAGTTCGTGTCCCATGTCCCGACTCAGTTTCGGGCACTGTGGCAGAGTCAGAGTTTTGTCTTTGAGCAGTTCCTGTTGCAGTTTGGTCAAGAGTTCTTCAGAGAATAAAGGCATATTGAGATTTTCAAGTTCTGCATTCTGAGTCTGCAGGTCTTTTTCATTCTGCTCGATCTCTCCTTCAAGACGCCCGGATTTTCTTATGAGTTGACTTTTCTCCTCGGTCAGCGCGCGGATATCGGTTAAGATTTGGGCGATTTTCTGATTCAGCATTTTAAGAATATCGGCGCCCTCTTCAATTTTCTGATACTCGTCTTTTAAGGACGTAAGTTTCTCCTGCTGACTGAGGTAATCAATCTCTTCATAGTTTCTGTAATCTTCAAGTCTGGCAAAGACTTTAACGGTATTTTGCAACTCGTTATAACGACTTTTGAAGTCCTTGTCCTTTATAGAAAGGGTGGACAACTGCTCGCGCTGTTCAGCAAGAGTCCTACCTAAAAGCATCAGTTTGTCGGTATTGCTCCATCCTAAAACGTAGTTCCTTCTGTCATTAAGAGAGTGTCTGTCATCCTTTTCGTGGCGGGTGCCTGACTTTATCTGTCCATTAGGGGTTATGGCCTTATGTTCACGTTTAAACTGATTATAGTCATCAGTACAGATATAAGCGTAGTTATCATCCAACTGCTGTCTGATGAATTCTGTAAGTTCGCCTTTGTCCTTCAGGGTGAGTTTGGTCCTCAGTTCGTCAGGATAGGCAGGTTTTCCTGAATATCTCAGATCTTCGGCAACACGGTAATAGATAAGGCGTCCTTTCAGATTATGCGTATCAACATAATTAACGACAGAAGAATAAAATGACTGAGGAACCAGCAAAGAGAGCGCGAACACGTGTAGCACACGCTCAATAGCGCCTTCCCATCGGACTTTCTCACTATCCTTGATTTCGATAAGTTCTCCGACAAACGGCATGCTGTCAGGACTGATCTTCAGATCTTCACAGATCTGTTCTCTGATTCTCAACTGATTTACCGAAATATTGCTTGGATGCTCCTTTATGAAATTGAGATCATCGCTGAGAGTTTTTATTTCTGTAGACAGGATCTCCATTCTGGAGGCGTTCTTTATCATCTCCTGTTGAACCTGATTGCGCAGTTCCTCAAGTTCAGTACTTTTAAGGCGGATTTTCTGTTTCTGTTCAGCAAATCCAGTCACACTGCGGGGTAGATTTAAATCCAGAAGTTTTAGCAGTTCTTCGTAGGCGCGGGAGCGTTCCTTTTTTATGGTTAAAAAATGTTCCTGTTCTTTTATGGACTGCAGGAGGGACTCGAGTTGTTCGCCACCGTTTTTTCTGACGTCTTCACGACTTCTCTCAAGTTCATCCTCAAGGTCTTTATTCTTGTTTTCTAAAGCCTCAAGTTGAGCTTTAACCTTTTCAAGACTGGACCTTGACGTGGCTATTTCGTTCAGGAGGAGGGCGCGGCGTTTAAGACCGATGTAGGGATCTAGATCCTGCTTGGCCAGATCATATCGGTCCATTTCCTTTTTGAAGAACTGCATATCCGTTGCAGTTTCCTGCATTGGTTCGAGTAGTTGCAGCATATCTCTGGCCCTGCAGACACTTTCATAGGTTGAATTAAGATCGTTGAAACGGTCAATGATATCTTCTATTTTTTCATCGGTTTCAACCTGCTGCAGCATGTGGGACTGTACAAATGAAGAGATATTGTCTACTGTCTTCATGGAGACGGTCTGGGCAAAAAGATCAATGGCCTGATCATTGTCTCCGATACCAAAACGTCGTTTCCACCAAGAGGAATACTGAGGGAAGGTATCAAAAATTTCTGCCTGATACTGACGCAGTTTTCGACGAAGCGCGACTGGATCCTTTCCGAATTGGGTAAAATGCTCTTTGATGCTCAGAACTTTTTCCGCGGCGACAAACACTTTATCAGGCTGAGTTTTTGCATTGGTCATGAACATAACCAATGCCAGGGTAACGTCATAGCCTTCGTGACCTGCTTTTTTCAGTTCCTCATTGTGAAAAACCGCCAGAATAACCGTATAGTCTTTGTGGTCGGGACGAAGTGCTATTGGTTTTAAGTTGCCATAATCGCTGGTCTGGGCTTTGTAGTATCCCATGACATATGAGCGTAGATCTCGCTCTTTGGAGGTGGCTCCCGCCGCCTTATTGAAGACTATCTTCTGTGAAGGAACCAGCAGTGAGGTTATGGCGTCGACTAGAGTTGATTTCCCTGAGCCGATCTCTCCTGTGAGCAATCCGTTCTGACCGTCAAGTTCCAAAGTCCAAATCTTGTGGTGGAAAGTTCCCCAGTTGAATATTTCAACTCTCTCTAGTCTGAAGCCGTCAGTATTACGTTCAAGATCCAGCATCTTAGTCATTATCCTTCTGACCGATCAACTGTTGGTATGACAAAAGTTTTTCTTTAAAATCTGCTATGGTCTGGGCGTCAAAGTAGGCCTTTAAAATACGCTTTACCTCGTAATACTTTTCGCCCTTGGATTTTTTATCCTGCAAAGGTTTTAAAAAGCCCAACTCGACAACCTTGTTGATCATCGCCTCTATCTGATTCTGAAGTCTTACCTCATTGCTGCGATTCCCGTAATAGGTCTGTATCAGATCAGAAAGAGTGGTGGCACTTAGCACCAGTCTGGTATCGCCATTGGATTCAGAGTCAAACTCTACCAGTTTATGGCGGAGCAGAAGCAGCAGGAAACTGACGTTGAAAGATAGTTGACGCCTGGTCATAAGTTTGGGAGGGAAATGGCGTATGTCAGGCATTTCCTCTTCCGTAAGTGAGCGGAGATAGGCATAGCCTTCGTTGTCATCAACTACAAGTTTTACGCCCAGTTTGAGTACAAAGTCCTGAACTTTTCCCTGTTGTTCAATCAGACTGTTCCATAAGGCAGCATTATCCTGACGGTAAATAACTCCTCGCAGCAGATATGCGGCAATGGTACCAACTTCAAAATAACCTCTTGTTGCAGCAACTGTCTCGGACTCTGTCTGCTCACTGAACTGTGGGGTCAGAAAAAACTCAAGTTCATTAGCGCTGTTCATATTACTCATAACAAAACCTGATGTTAGCCTCTTTCTTTAATGTAGATCCTTTTGGTTCTGGTACTTCTCATAATTTCAGGTTCATCAGATGAAGCCCAGACAAATTCGTCTTCAATCTCAGGATCTTCTCTGATTTCAAAATTATCATCAAGAACACTGAAATAGCATAATAATTCAGCAAGTCCCTGTTTTAAGGGAAATTTCTGTATAACATCTGCCAAAGAAACCTCTTGCTTATCTGACAGCAGAATTCTAATGTTGTGGAGCAGTTCTCCCCGGTCTACTGAGGAGATATCAAACAGTTTATCGACGTTTAACTGTTCATCCTGTCCAACTTCAACATCTTCAGAATCAATATTTATTTTTTCCTTGGGAGTATAGAGTGTTCTTTCAAAGGGGAGGTTTATCATTGCTTCTGGCAGTTCAAGAGAGAAGTCGGTAAAACCATCAAGGAACTCTTTGTTATCAAGCAGAGAATTGTCAATAACCGTTTTTTCAATATCGCGCAGCAGTTCAAGGATGCGACGATTTTCGAGAAAAACCTTATCATCAATAAAATGCTTAAGTTGTTTGGACAGCGCTCCCATGGTTTTCTGAATATGTTCATTGCCGGAAATCCACCCAGGATACACATTCTTTACATTCTTATCGTAATTGATTTTCTGAATTGGACCCAGTTCATAAAGTTCATCAATCATATGGCGAACTTCATCTTGGAGATTGGGGTTTAACAGCAGAGAAGAAAATGCCGATACACTTCTACCCTGTTGAGAGTTCTCAATGCCATCGGAGTTTTCAAGCACGTCACTTAAAAGTTCGCCTTTTGCTCCGTCCCATTTGGCGATTTTTTGTCTTATGCCTTTGTCGAGATCTCTTAGATTGTATTCCACAGTCTTAAAATCGGATAGCAGGGTCCTGGCGTGCTGTTCAAACTGCTGAAAGCGATCCAGAACCTCTATTTCAGACAATCTTTCTATCTGACCTTTTTTGGCATTCTCAAGTTGCAGCGTAAGTTTGTCGATCTGTTTTTGCAGTCCCTCAATGATTTCAGCAGGTTTGGCAACAGTGCCTAAGGTTATCTGTCTTAACAGTTCGATAATGGCTCTGAATCTTGATTCGGTACCGACAAAAGAATAACTGTGCAGGGAGTTGATGAACTCAAGAGCTTTCTGTGAGGAAGGGGTAATATCATAATAAGGTTCGTCAGAACCTCCCCTATACGTTCTTCGCAGCCATCTTTTTGACTCAGATGACCACTCTGTCAGATAGGAACTTGCCGGTTTGGTAAAAAGTCTGTTCCCATCAGTTGCCAGAAATATCACATTCTCCAAGATCTGACAAAGTTCAGATTCTGGTGCTATGGTAACTCCTCGTTTGACAAAAGCCTCATTGAAAAAGGAGAGAATCAGTGGAGCGTGCTCTGCGTTAAGCAGTTTCCAGGTCTGGTTATAATGACGTAAACTGGCAAGGTCGTCATAATCAAAGTTCATTGTACACTTACGTTAAATCTACTATAGAGAATCGTTTTGACTGAAGATACGAAAAAAACTTTCCTCAGGTTAAATGACGTCGTGAGCATTTCCGCATCTTCTATGTTCAACCACGATCATAATACAAGTTGTTTTCTTTATAGAAAAGCGAAATTTTCAGGGACGATAAAGGCAGTATGTGGCAGTAGTCGTGACATGCTCCCGCCACTTATAGAAGCTGTCAGGCTTTGGCGTCGCTGATGAATTTTAGCAGTTCGTCTTTGGTGAGCGCACCAAGATTCTGATTTACTAACTTGCCGTCTCTGAACATCATGAGCATCGGAATGCTCCTGATTTCAAAACGCTCGGCAAGTTCCGGACTCTCATCAATGTTGACCCCGTAGAAATCAACATCATCAGTCTGCTGTGCTATTTCCATCAGGACTGGCTGCATATTGGCGCAGTGTCCGCACCATGGGGCGCCGAAACCAATGAAGGCGGTTTTGCCACCTGAGATAGCCTGCTCGAAGTTGTCGGTGGAAAGAGGCTTGATCTGAGCCATAATTTTCTCCTTTTAAACAGAATTGTTAAGATGTGATTTAAGATAATATACGTGTGTTAGAATTACAACTACTGTTATTTTTGATATGTACTATCATTAAGTATAGTTTTATAGAAAATTAAGACTTTTTTTGAACAATTTTTAGATAATGGAAAATCTTGATTTTACCTGTCCGGGGGAACTTGGTAATACCGGTTTTGCCTATACCATGTCACTAATCTCGGGAAAGTACAAAATGCATATCCTGTACTGTCTGGCGACTCATAAAGTGATCCGTTTTAATGAAATGAAACGTGTTATCGGTGGCAGACTGACCTTCAGGACACTGTCGTCAACCTTGAAAGATCTGGAGAGGGATGGTCTTATTTCACGGCATGAGTATCCGCAGATCCCGCCTAAGGTGGAGTATGCGCTGACACAAAAGGGCGAGTCTCTGATGCCGGTGATGAAGGCTCTATGTCAGTGGGGATCACAGCATATGCCAGGTAGAGGTGACTGCAGTTCAAAGACGAACGAGATTTTGTAGAATCAGCCGGTACCTATGTTCCGGGGAATACCCCGGAACATCAGGAATTAACAGCACTAGATCAGATGAGATTCATGCCCAGTTCTTTGCATTCACGGCGCATGTCTTCAGGCCAGATGCTGGCCTGAATCTCACCGATATGGGCTTTTTGCAGCATGATCATGCACAGACGGCTCTGACCAATACCGCCGCCAATGGTAAGCGGAAGTTCTCCGTTGAGGAGTTTCTGGTGCCAGTAAAGTTTGGTACGCTCTTCCTTGTTTTCGATCTTCAGCTGACGCAGCAGAGAATCATGGTCAACACGGATACCCATGGAGGAAAGTTCAAACGAGCGGTTTAAAGTCGGATACCAGATGAGAATATCACCGTTGAGTCCAACCTTGCCTTCCTCTGAAACCGTTGACCAGTCGTCATAGTCAGGAGCACGGCCGTCATGTTTTTCACCATTTGACAGCACCGAACCAATACCCATAAGGAAAACTGCACCGTATTTTTCACAGATTGCGTCCTCTCGCTCTTTAGGAGTCTTGTCCGGGTACATGGCGAGCAGATCTTCTGAATGTACAAAAGTTATTTGCTCCGGGAGGAATGGTTTGAGGCACGGGAATGCCTCATAGGCCAGATACTGGGTACGGATGATTGTGGCGTAGATCCTTTCGACAATATTCCTGATAAAGGCTGCGGTACGCTGCTCTTTGGTAATCACCGCCTCCCAGTCCCACTGATCGACATACAAGGAGTGGAGGTTGTCAAGTTCCTCGTCGGCACGGATGGCGTTCATGTCGGTGTAGATGCCAAAACCAGGCTTGATATTGTTTTCAGCCAGGGCAAGACGCTTCCACTTGGCAAGAGAGTGTACAACCTCAGCTTTGGCATCGCCAAGATCTTTTATAGGGAAGGTGACCGCTCTTTCCACTCCGTTCAAGTCATCATTGATACCGGTACCCTGTAGTACGAACAGCGGTGCGGTAATACGCCGCAGGCGCAGTTCGGTGGCAAGATTCTGCTGGAAGAAATCTTTAATCAGTTTGATTCCGTGTTCAGTCTGTCTCTCATCGAGAAAACTGTGATAATGCTCAGGTCTAATCAGTTTGCTCATTTTATAATTCCTGCAAAAAAAGACAAAAAAGTCTGTCGAGCGTAGCAGTTGATTATACTCTAAGTATTTTTGGACGGTCAAAGAAAGATGTCATAGAAAACTACTGACAATGAACGGGGAGGAAACGGTAAGAAATCATCGTGTTTAACGAAAAATCAATTTGTTAGTGCCATTCAATGGTGGTGAGAATAGTCAGAGTAGGTGCACAGGATGCCGCTGACTGAAGGCAGGATATCAAAAAAGTTCCAATTAAACTGAAAATGCTTTGTCTTCTTGGTCAAACTGATCTAAAGTTATCTTTATTTCAAATCAACATGTAGGATACAAAAATGTCACAGTATGCAGCTCGTAACATCAGCATGATGATGGATTTATACGAGATGACCATGGCCAACGGTTATTTCAAAAGTGGAGTAGGGAATAACAGAGTGGTCTTTGATGCCTTTTACAGAAGAAACCCTGACGACGGTGGTTTTGCGATCTTTGCAGGACTGGAGCAGATTGTAGACTATGTAACTAATCTTCATTTTGACAAGAATGATATTGACTACTTTGCCTCGTTGAATATTTTCAGTGACGATTTCCTTGAATTCTTAAAGAACTATCGCTTTAGAGGCGATGTCTATGCCTTCAGGGAAGGTACCATCATGTATCCTTATGAACCTGTGGTGACGGTGGTGGCACCTCTTATCGATGCGCAGTTGGTTGAGACTGCGCTGCTGGCACAGCTGAACCATCAGTCTCTGGTTGCCACCAAGGCACAGAGAATTGTGCGAGCCTCAAAGGGGCGAGGTATTTCTGACTTCGGTGCCCGCCGTGCCCACAATATGGATGCTGCCGTTTATGGTGCCAGAGCCGCGTACATCGGCGGTGCTGCCAGCACTGCAACAGTGCTGGCAGGACAGGAGTTCGGCATCCCTGTTTCCGGTACTATGGCCCACAGCTGGATTATGTATTTCAAGGATGAGTATGAGGCCTTCAAGCAGTACGCACTGGCCTATCCTAAGAACTGCCAGTTCCTGATTGATACTTATGATGTGATGCGTCTTGGTCTGCCAACTGCCATCAAAGTGGCAAAAGAAGTTTTAGAGCCTATGGGTGAACGCCTCAAGGGCGTACGTATTGATTCAGGCGATCTGGCTTATCTGTCCAAGAAGATCCGTAAGGTTCTTGATGATGCAGGACTCAATGACTGCAAGATTATTGCCTCAAACAGTCTTGATGAGTATACCATCACCTCTATTCTCGATCAGGGAGGCTGTTTTGATGCCTTCGGTGTTGGTGAGCGTCTTATCACCTGCAAGAGTGATCCGGTGTTCGGCGCAGTCTATAAACTTTCGGCGGTGGAGGAGAACGGCAGATTCTCTCCGCGTATCAAGATTTCCGAGGCTCCTGAGAAAATAACCAATCCAGGCCGCAAGGCGGTATATCGCATCTATAACGAGTCAGGTCACGCCATTGCCGATTTGATTGCTGACCTTGATGAAACAATCGATCTTAGCAAACCGTTCCGTTATGTTGATCCGCTTAAACCTTGGAAGGTACGCAGTTTTGAGAACTGTCAGGCCAAGGCTCTGCAGCAGTTGGTTGTCAAGGATGGCAAACGGGTCATGGAGATCGAGTCTCTGAAGGCGATACAGCAGTATGTAAAAGATCAGCTTTCAAATGAGATCTGGGATGAGGAACAGCGTTTTGAAAATCCTCACCGTCATTATATCGACATGACTCCTGGTTATTACTCAGCCAAGATGGATCTGCTGCACGAGAGTCAGGACAGATAAAAGCACTTCTTTGCACTCAGATCCTGCCATGCCCGCACTGCGGTGTGATCGTGGCAGGATTTTTCTTTGTATGACTCTTTTCCTGCTTGAAAAAATCGCAATCAGCCACATGTATTAGACATAATGGTTCTGGTTCTTAGGAGAGCAAATGAAAATTGCGGTAATCGGTGCCAATTCCACCTTAGGTCGCAAAGTGGTCAATAAAGCAGAGGAAAAAGGGATCAATGTCGTTGGCATGGTCAGAACCGCCGAGAATCTGGTGGGGTCAGGTCCGCTGGTTTTAAAGGATTATCATTCCTTAGAACAGGAAGATTTAGAAGGCTGTCACTATGTGGTTGATACAGTTTCCTTTCCTCATATTGACCGTTATTCAACCGAACTGCTGCCGGTGTGGCGACTGCTTGAGATCATGAAGGATTCTGCGCAGAAACTGCTGTGCGTTGGTTCATGTTCCTTTCTGTATACCGATAAGACCAGACAGAAGATGGTGCTTGATGACAGCTGTCTGTGCTCTGACAGTGAGGATGAAAAGTCTCATCTGCGCATGTGTGTTAATGCCTTCAGGAGACTTGGCACAAACAGAAACGTGCACTGGGGAGTACTGTGTCCGCCCCTTATTCTGGACAGAAGAGGCTATGGGGCAGGAAATCTTGAGTTTGGCAACGATATTGTGCCGATGGGTCTTGACGGCAATTCAAGCATTACCCTGAACGAATTTGCCAACGCGGTAATAGAACTGCTGCTGCGTGGCTTTGACGACCACCAATGCATTTCTGTCAGATCAGTAAAGGACTAGTTATTCTCAGGACTCCTTTCCTTCAGATAAGGAAAGGAGTCGGGGATCCTATCTTGTAAATTTCCAGCAGATAAATTTATCAAGAGGTGCAGTCGGGGTGACAGGCGGATTTACATCTGCAAACTGTGGCAGATGTGGAGCGTCAGGGTAGAATTCCGGCTCAAGGCATAACGCATTCTGATTGCCGTAGATTCTGCCGTCGTCACGGGCCTCAACCTCTCCGCCCACGTTAACGTAATTTCCACTGTAGAACTGTACGGCAGGATAGTCTGAGAAGATTTCAAGTTTAACCTTGCCGTCATCTGATTCCACTCTGGCAAAAGGCTTTGTGCCATCGCCCTCAATAAGGTACGGGTGGTCGTAACCTAAGGCCTGTAGCAGTTGCGGATCGCGGTTGAAATCTCTGCCGATGGTTTTGGGCACGGTGAAGTCAAAGGCAGTGCCTGACACTTTGCGGACCTCTCCTGTTGGAATGGAATCAGCGTCAAGAGGCAGGAACTCCTTGGCGTCAAGCCAGAGAGTATGTCCAAGTACCGAACTGTGTTTGCCGTTCAGATTGAGGTAGGCGTGGTTGGTGATGCAGACATAGCATTTCTGATCACACTTGCCAAGATAATGGACGTAAAGAGAATTATCGTTCCCGACTCTGTAGGTGACAGTGAGGTCGAAATTGCCCGGGAAGCCCATATCTCCG
The DNA here is from genome assembly GCA_017635415.1 of Succinivibrio sp. GTDB lineage: Bacteria > Pseudomonadota > Gammaproteobacteria > Enterobacterales > Succinivibrionaceae > Succinivibrio. Next base: position 25,983 of record JAGBLM010000107.1, read on the forward strand.
TCAGGGGAGTGAAGGGTATAGGTCAGGGAATCTGAACTTTTGTCAATAAGTTTAAAACGGCGTTTGTCAAAGCCGTCAACACCGCCGTGCAGACAGTGGGTAGCACCTGAATTGAGTTTATAGAGTCTGCCGTCGATTTCAAATGATGATGAGGCAATACGGTTAGCGTAGCGACCAATGGTGGCATTAAAATAGCAATTCTGCGTTGACCATAGCGCAGGATCTTTAACCCCAAGCACCATTTCCCGAGGTTCGCTCTCCCCGAAGACCGGTACCTTAAGGGAGATAATGGTTGCTCCCCAGTCCATAATGGTAACCCTCATGCCATTTTTGTTACCGATGGTCTCAAGATTAGGTTGCTGTGAATAACTGTCACTCATGCTTAACTCCTTATTCCTTACTTAAACATGACAAGTTTACACTTATTGGGCACAAAAGACTGAGGTCTTGGAACTTAAAGGATGGTTTTCTGATACGATGCAAACGCAACATTAAACTGGTTCACAAACTGAAACTACTAATTCTACGATGCAAGAGTGGATATTGGCTCTCACGCTAAATTGACACTCCCTACGCAGCATGTCTGATATTGCTATCACCAACATACTCAGTTGAGTTTCAGATATTCATAGCACCGAGCAAATCCCTATGGATATGGGAGCCACACTTACAGACATAATTCCTACCGTTGGCATGGTGTACATGACCACAGACAGGGCAGGTCTGACTTGTGTAGGCGGGATTTCCGTACTCAACTTCAATGCCTGCAAGTTTAGCTTGTATTCTATGTACCTAGCGAGTCTGTAGAATGACCATGTATGCAGACAGTGATTGTTTTTTCGATTTGTTCTTGTCGTAGAGCGAATGTTTGCCAAACGCTCGAGTTTTATTGTTTTAACCTTATGAGAAACAGCTGATTCAACAATGTCATGACTTAATTTATGGACGATATCCTTCATAATGCGCTGTTCTTTGTTGTTAATGCGTTCCACAGCTTCAAGATGTTTAGCTTTTTGAAGTTACCTGCGAAGATATTTGTAGTGCCTACGCATATATTTGTTCTTACGGCCATTGCTGTAGAACTTAACGCTACCCTTCAGAAATATACGATACCGCAAGACATTTGATGCCAAGGTCAATTCCCATGACCTTGCCTGCATCTGTATATTCAGGGGCTGCGACCTCATATACGATTTGCGCAACACTCTTACTGCCTTTATTGACAATACACATTGTACGGAGTTTTGCATTGGCAAATAGCTGCTTTTGCTTATCTGTCATAAAGGTATCAATGGATATACGTTTTGATTTCCCGTTAATCAATACAGGGAACTCGATACAGTTGTCCCTAATTTTGAAGTCCTGATCAAAGGACTCATGTAAAAAAGGTGGCAAGTGGATAATCTAGTTACTTCCTCATCTAAATCCGATCATCATGTGCATCATAATCTTGTATCTTTAAGCATCTGATCCGATGCGTTGAAACGAAATACACTGTCAGCAAAGGCAAAAAAAGACCCAGGTTTATTCTGAGTCTTTGTCAATTATGTAAAGCAGACTGGTTCAAACCAACTGACTACATCTCTGAGTCGCTATCATAAACGTGATGTGGCAACTAACTCTGCACTAACTTCGCTAACTATGCTCCTCCTGAAGCGCTACACCGTGTTTTTTTATTTCTACTTCTTCAGGATCTCCCTTTAAGATAATATTGATACTGTTCTGAAACAGTCTGCGTAAAATCCCGTCTGTCTGTGCCTTTCCTGTAAAACAGGCTCTAAGTCCCTCTTCGTTTACCTGAGAGCCAACTATAACTGGCAATTCGTTAACTCTTTCATCAAGCAGGTCATATAAAGCATTGGATGCCTCGTCAGATGCCTTGTTCATTCCCAAATCGTCAATAATAATGATTTGACTGTGACGGATATTACTCTTGAGGATGCGTATCTTATGGATACTGCTGTCGAGCAGATCCCTGAGCAACTGTCCTGCCTTATAGTACCTGACAGACAGTCCATGACTGATACAGTGATGTCCTATTCCGCATAGAAGCGTGGTTTTGCCGGTTCCTGATGCACCTAGGACAGTAATGTTGGAGATCCTGCCGGGATGAGTCCAGCTAAGAGAACTTATCCATTTGGCCATATCGCTGGTAAATCCACGTTCGTTACTGACAGTTATCTCATTGAAAGACTGTTTTGATTTTAGTTTTGACCTTTTTAGCAGAGTCTCAGTTTTTTGCGCAGTCAGGGTATCATCATAGGCCTGTATTAGTTCGGCAAACCGTTCCTCAAATGAAAGACTGCTGTAAATATTGCTGTTCTCAATCTGGATTTTTAGAGCCTCACTCATTGAGGCAAGTCCACAATCAGACAGTTTATAAAACAGTTTCTTCTGTTCATCTGTAAAACATATGGTATTCATGATTTTTTAGTCTCCTGTTAAAAAGGGATTTCATCATCGAATTTAAAAGATTTATCACCGGACGACTTTTGCTCTGAATAACTCTTAGGTTCTGAAAAGACGCAGGCATCTATTCTGGCCTGCTCTGCTTCAGATAACGGACTAAACGCCGTCGCAATACCGCCTTTATCAGCAGCACAGTCCTGATGAGATGGTCTTACAGGAGATATTGCAGCACGCTGCCCCTCTGGTAACACATCTGCTGCAGTTTGCTCTGCATCAAGAGCAAGTCGTTGCAGTTCCAGACTGACATCCTTGAGGATTCTGCTTGAATCACATCTGTAACGCTCATTCTCCTTGCTGTAACTGAGTAGAACACGGTCAAAGACTGCGGTATTAAGGGTCTTTTTATAATGTCTGATGGTGGCGCTGCAGGACACATATCTCTGGGTATCGCCAAAACTGAGACGATGCTGACAGTAACTAAGCAGTGCTTCCGATAAACCTGAGGCGGCTTGAGTTACTTCTTCATCGGTTCTATATTGACCTGTCTGGTCAATCACTGCTCTATGCTTCTCAGGCATATGCTCTGGCATTACGGTAAAGCCGTTATCTGATTTTCTCGGATAAATTGCAATCTGTCGGTTCTGGTAAAAAATTCGGACAGTGGTGGCGCTGGCCCTGATATCTACTAGCATTCCTATCAGGTTATGGTCTACCGAATAGCGGTGGTGGTCAAATTCAACCATATAGGTTCTGGGAACTCTAATACTGTTGACAACTTCCTGATACTCAGGAATAGCAAAGTCCAGGACTCTTGCGGCAGGCTTTTCGTATTCCAGAAACAGTTGCTCTCTGGTCTTGCCGGTGCGATGTAATTTGGTCCGGTTGATTTTTTCGTTAACAAGTTCCAAAAGCCAGATGTTCCATTCCTGTAGAGTTCTTCTGGTATCATTTCCAAGATGAGGAAACACCCGCTCTTCTATAAGTCGGTTTTCGTATTCCACAGCGCTTTTGGATGAAGCTGAATAAACTGGAGTGGGCTGAACATCAATGCCCAGACGTCGCATAAAATCCTCAAAGGATGGATTCAGAACAGCTTCTCGACCTTTCCTGTGGGAAGTAACCATGGAGCGAGCATTATCGGGACAGAGTCTGAAACTTCGAGCATTGAAGAACTTAAGACCATCCCCGATGGCTTTGCAGGTCTGAATTGTAGAATGGTTGGGAATAAAACAGGCAAAAGTGTAGTATGAAGCCGGCCAGACCATAACAAAAACCACGAACTCTTGTCGAGAGCCGTCTCCTAAGGTCAGAGTAGGATATTTATCAATATAGTCGACCTGGATATCATGACCATACTCGTGAACTATGGTCAGGCACGCATCCTCTCCTCTGGTGATATCGTCCACCATCTTTTTTACCCCAGCAAAGAAGGTGCTTCGACTCAATGCCGATCTCTTGTTTGTTTCGCATAATTCCTGATAGGCGTAATAGAGTTCGTTAATCTGACAGTGTTGCTCTATCTTTTGCCAGGCCAACTTCTTGAAATTGGGATAAAGGATGTCAGATTCCTTTTTTCTGAGCACGGCGACATCCTGCTCTCCGGTGATATTATCAGCAATAATTACTGCCGATGGATAGACAAGATGGGTAAGTTCAGCATCAGTGAGTGCGTTGAGTTTATCAATGTCTGTGACATCATTTTCCACGAGAATATGTCTGATGTTACTGACTTTGCACCTGTCAATGTGCAGCAATCTTCCGATGTATGCAGCACTTTGTCCCTGCATAAGAAGTCTGGCCGTACTGCGCAGACAGTTCGGTTTATAGGGTTTTCCCTGCATAATTATTAACTCCCGTTCAAAAATTGAAAGATAACATCGCGATAACTGATAGTTATCTTCATAACCTACGGGGTGGTCCCGTACCGGAATTGATTTTAGGAGGTAAGCAGGAAATGCTCTGCGTAAAGTATGTGCCTGGAATTTTCAGTCGTAGAGGTGACTGACTGCATCGACACAGGTCTATGATCCAAAATCTTGCGAATAGGCTCCTTTGTCTGAAAACATCGTGATAATTCAAAGTAATATGTAGATAGATTTTCTTTACCCTTACATCAAACCATGTTCTCCATCTGCTTAACAGTTCTGAGTGGTAGCAGGAGAAATACTCCACCGCATCATACAGAGCTGTTGAGGTGGCATTTTTTAACTGATGAAAAAGTTGTCTGAGCAAGTTGTTCTGGTAATTAAATGAGTGGAGAAAGAGTAGGATGATTTCAGGAACATGGTAGTGAATGTAAGGAATTATCGTGCTCGGGTAAATAACATGTGTCGACCGTCCGCATTTGTTTTTCTTGACGGCAGGGCATTCTTGATTGCTGCATTTAACTCGGGGAAGTTTTACTGTATTCTTATGTCCCCACAGGTTTTTTAATGTTCTCTGATGGACCCCGCAATGAACCAAAACACGGTGACAATGGGGACATCCAATTTTAGTACCGGTCTTAAGTTTAAATTCCAAACATAGTTCTATGTCAGAACCGGCATTATCGAGAAAATCCCGACCAGAATTGCTTGGAATAAAGTTAATTTCGTGTAGAATTATACCCATGGCGAGGAGGACTGCAGTCTGGAGTGTCGAAAACCCAATGAGGCTACAGTCCTCTTTCCCTCTCTCTGCTCAAATCTTACCCGGTCAGGTCTTTTCCTTTACCATCTAAAATTACATCAGATATAAACATTCAAAAATGGATCATTGATTGCAGAAAGCAAAAGATTAACTTTAAAAATAATGAATAATGACCATTCAGATCGGACAGTCCTGCAATCTTCTCAGGGTAATCTGGAAACTTGCATCATCTGATCTTGATATTTCATTTTTATAAGAAGTGTTTTTGAGGGAAGATAGCGGATTAACTGCCGATACCTAGAAGATCGCAAGTAGATAGTTAGCGGATTTTTGTGCTGGATATAATTAGATTATCCAGCAAGAGCCACCTTTTTTATCATACCTTCTGACAGACTCGACACTTTGAGCCCACAAAGACTAGGGCATAGCAGTCAAGCACCAGGTCACCTACAGCCGCCTTAAGCACCGTGCCCTGTTTGTACTTTTCAATTTCATCTTCAGCGTCTTTAAGTTTGCCTGCTACAGCAGTCTTACTGTCATCCTTTTTGTGCAGATATTTAAGCTCCAAAAGAAAACAGTGACCGCCCGGGTATTTATTCTTCACAAAGATATCGGCAAAGCCATTGCCGGTATAGAACTCAGTATAGCCATCAAG
>JAGBLM010000108.1 GCA_017635415.1 Succinivibrio sp.
ATGACTCCCAGCGTCAGGCTACCAAAGATGCCGGTCGTATCGCCGGTCTTGATGTAAAGCGTATCATCAACGAACCGACTGCCGCCTCAATTGCCTACGGTGAGGACAAAGCCAAAGGTGAGCAGAAGATTGCCGTCTATGACCTTGGCGGTGGTACTTTCGATATCTCCATCATTGATATTGATGAGGTTGACGGCGAGAAGACCTTTGAAGTTTTGGCAACCAATGGTGATACTCACTTAGGTGGTGAGGACTTCGATAACCGCATCATGAATTATCTCATTGATGAGTTCAAGAACGAGCAGGGTGTTGATTTACGTAAGGATCAGCTGGCTCTGCAGCGTCTGAAGGAAGCTGCTGAGAAGGCCAAGGTTGAGTTGTCTTCATCTCAGCAGACTGATGTCAACCTGCCATATATCACTGCTGATGCTTCAGGTCCAAAGCACATGAACATCAAGATTACCCGTGCCAAACTCGAGTCTTTGGTTGAAGATCTTGTGCAGAAGACACTCGATCCGGTTCGTACTGCATTAAGCGATGCCGGCATGTCTCCGTCTGATATAGATGATGTCATTCTGGTCGGCGGTCAGTCACGTATGCCTATGGTTCAGAAACTGGTTGCCGATTTCTTCGGTAAGGATCCTCGTAAGGACGTAAATCCTGATGAGGCAGTAGCCATCGGTGCTGCTATTCAGGGCGGTGTCCTGACCGGTGACAAGAAGGACGTTCTGCTGCTTGATGTTACTCCGCTGTCTTTAGGTATTGAAACCTTAGGTGGCGTAATGACCACTCTGATTGAGAAGAACACTACGATTCCTACTAAGAAGTCTCAGGTATTCTCAACAGCTGAAGATAATCAGCCGGCTGTGACCATCCATGTGCTGCAGGGTGAGCGCAAGCGTGCCGCTGACAACAAGTCCTTAGGTCAGTTCAATCTTGAGGGTATCTCTCCTGCACCACGTGGCATACCGCAGATTGAGGTTACCTTTGATATTGATGCAGACGGTCTGATTCATGTTTCTGCCAAGGATAAGAATACCGGCAAGGAGCAGAAGATTACCATTCAGTCTTCTTCAGGTCTGTCAGAGGACGATATCAAGCGTATGGTAAGTGAGGCTGAAGCTCATTCTGCTGAAGACAAGAAGTTTGAAGAACTGGCGGCTGCTCGTAATCGCGCCGATGCTACCGCTCATGCCGTGAGAAAGCAGCTTGATGAACTTGGTTCAAAGGTTTCAGAAGACGACAAAACCAAGATTCAGAAAGCCTTAGGTGAACTGGAGATGGCCATTCGTGGCGAGGATAAGGACCAGATTGAGTCCTGTGAAAAGGCCACTATGGAAGCTGCTCAGTCTCTGATGCAGGCTGCTCAGGCACAGGCACAGGCTCAGCAGCAGAATCAGCAGCAACAGCAGTCATCTCAGAGTCAGCATGATGCCGGCAAGAAGGACGACGGCGTGGTAGATGCCGAGTTTGAAGAAGTTCACGACGATAAGAAATAAGCGTAACTTTACTGAAGACTTATAAAAGAGGTAGATGGGGTAAAGAATACCCATCTGCCTTTTCTTGATTTGAAAAGGGATAGTTTATGGCTGCCAAGCGTGATTATTACGAAGTGCTGGGATTGTCTAAGGACTGCAGCGATGCTGATATTAAAAAGGCATTCAAGCGCCTTGCTATCAAATATCATCCTGATCGCAACAAGGATGCAGATGCCGGCGAGAAGTTCCGCGAGATTAACGAAGCCTATCAGGTCCTGTCCGATCCTCAGAAACGTGCAACTTATGACCAGTTCGGTTTTGACGGTGTAAACGGGGCGCAGGCCGGAGGAAATCCGTTTGAGGGAGGAGCCGGTGATTTTGGCGATATCTTCGGAGATATTTTTGGAGACATTTTCGGAGGTGGACGTGGTGCTGCTCAGCCAAGGGAGGTTCGCGGACATGATCTGAGAGTGAGAATGTCGCTGACTTTAGAAGAAGCCGTGAAGGGTGTACAGAAGAAGATCAGCATTCAGACCTATGTTCCGTGCGAACACTGTCACGGTACTGGCGGCAAGAACGGTTCAAGACCTGTAACCTGTCCTGATTGTCATGGTACAGGACAGATAAGACTCCGTCAGGGCTTCATGTCTATTATGCAGCCTTGTCAGAAGTGTAATGGTACAGGACAGATTGTTTCCGATCCTTGCCCTAAGTGTGGCGGTCAGGGACGTGTGCAGAAGAGCCGTACTATTATGGTGAGCATTCCTGCAGGCGTTGATACCGGTGACAGAATTCGTCTGGCCGGTGAAGGTGAGGCTGGTCTGAATGGTGCTCCGGCTGGAGATCTGTATGTTCAGGTTGAAATCAAAGAGCACAAGATTTTCACCAGAAACGGCAATGACCTTTACTGTGAACTGCCGATCAGTTTCACCACCGCAGCCTTAGGCGGTCAGGTTGAGGTACCGACTCTGGATGGTCGTGTCAACGTGACCATCCGTCCTGAGACTCAGACTGGCACGGTGATGCGTTTATCCGGCAAGGGCGTAAAATCGATCAATTCAAGCGGCAAGGGAAATCTCTACTGTAAGATTGTTCTTGAAACACCTATCAACCTTACTGCCAAACAGAAGGATCTGCTCAGACAGTTTGAAGCATCCTTAAATGGCGAAGATGTTAAATTTGGTGATGCCAAGGCAAAAGATGCTGAAAGATCATCTCATAAACCTAAGAGTGAAGGATTTTTCAACGGAGTAAAGAAATTCTTTGATGATCTCTCAAAGTAAAAGCTGTGAACTGTGTAGTTGAAACTTTTATATTTGGGTAGTAGATTATAGGCAGTTGAGTGATGAGGACGCCTAATGAAAAGTTGGGCGTTCATTTTTTTTACACGGAATAATTTAATAATATGGAACAGACTCCTATGACTCCACGCGGTGAAAAACTCCTGCGTGAAGAACTTGTTAGACTGAAGACCGTCGAGAGACCTCGTATCGTAGCCGCTATTGCTGAAGCCCGCAGTCACGGTGATTTGAGTGAAAATGCCGAGTATGACGCAGCAAAGGAAGAACAGGGCATGTGCGAGGCCCGCATCAAGGATATTGAAGGCAAACTTGCTACTGCTAATGTTATTGATGTGACCAAACTGAAGTCTCCAAACGGCGAAAATCTTAAGGTGGTGTTCGGTTCTACGGTTACTGTGGTTGACGTGGATACTGATAAGGAGACCGTTTATCACATCGTCGGAGAGGATGAGGCGGATATAGATAATAATTACATCTCATACAAGACACCGATTGCCAAGGGATTGCTCGGCAAGATGGTTGATGATGAGATAGAAATCAACATTCCTAAGGGAACTGTAACCTACGATATTGTTGAGGTTCAGTACATCTGAAAAAACAAAATCACTTCTTTCAGAAGTGATTTTGCCTCTTGAATTCTCAAGACCAAAAGGTCTGCTACAGTCGTTTCTGTTTTTTGCTGTCAATTATCTAGGCAGAACAAAGCGACTGTCTTCTTTTCTCTGTCTGAATAAAACGGCAACCCGACCGACGACACTGACAAGTTCAGCATTGACGGCTGAAGCAACTTCCAGAGCCTGATCTTTACGCTCGGCACCAGCATTAATCTTTACTTTTATAAGTTCGTGGTGCTCAATTGAGGCTTCCAGTTCCTTAATCACATTATCTGACAAACCGTCGTTACCAAGCATAACCACAGGATTTAGGCTATGCGCCTGAGCTTTTAAAAACTGACGCTGACGAGAATTTAATGGCATTTAATATATCCAGATGAAAAAAAGTGTTGTTTTATTGCGCAAATGGACCGAATACCATTAACATTGACATTCAGTCTTTCATGATGAAATTGTATAATAACCGTAAAATAAAATGAATATCACAGGATCGTAAATGCCGGCAAAAAAGAGAACCGCAAGTCAGACGCGCTGGCTTCAGGAGCATTTTTCAGATCATTATGTCAAAGAAGCGCATAAACGCGGATTAAGATCCCGGGCAAGTTTTAAATTAGAAGAACTGCAGGAGCGCGACAATCTTATTCGCCGTGGCAATTTCGTGGTTGACCTTGGTGCCGCACCCGGCGGCTGGTCAGAATTTGCCGTAAAGTGTGTTGGCGATGAAGGTCGAGTTGTTGCCTGCGATATACTGCCAATAAAACCTATCCCCGGAGTAGAGTTTCTGCAGGGAGATTTTAGAGATGAGGAAGTATTCAGTAAGTTATATACTATGATCGGCGGAGGAGCGCATGTGGTTCTGTCTGACATGGCCCCGAATATGTCCGGGACTACGGCTGTAGACCAGCCTCGAGCAATGCTGCTCTCTGAACTGGCCCTTGATATGGCCAGACGTGTGTTGCGCCTTGGAGGAACATTCGTGGTCAAGGTTTTTCAGGGAGAAGGCTCTGAACAGTATTTAAAAGAACTCAGGAATGATTTCAAAGTGGTCAAGGTGCGAAAACCTGATGCCTCGCGTGACCGTTCAAGAGAGGTGTACATGGTTGCAACAGGCTTTAAGGGGCACCCTTTTAACGGTAAGGCACCAAGTCCTGATGACCATCTTGAAGAGAATTTCCAGGAATAATTATCGGTCGATATTACTAAGGAAAACTAATGGCTAAAAACCTAATAATCTGGCTTGTCATTGCGGTTATTCTGATGTCCCTGTTTGAATCGTTCAATTCAAGCAGTGATAGCGGAAGGACCGAGGATTACACGACTTTTGTCCGTGAGGTTCAACAGGATCAGATTGCTGAAGTTATTTTTGATGGTAGGGTGATAAACGGCATTAAGTCCAATGGCGAAAAATTCGTGACGGTAATGCCAATGGTTGATCCTGCCCTGTTAGATAGCCTGCTGACTCACAATGTCAGAGCCTCGGGAACTAAGCCGGAAGAGCAGAGTGCACTTCTGACCATCTTCATCTCCTGGTTCCCGATGATTCTACTCATCGGCGTGTGGATCTTCTTTATGCGCCAGATGCAGGGGGGATCAAAAGGCAATCCGTTATCTTTCGGTAAGAGCAAGGCAAAGATGCTGAGCGAAAGTCAGATTAAGACGACCTTTGCCGACGTGGCCGGATGTGATGAAGCCAAGGAAGATGTCAAAGAGATGGTTGACTTCCTCAAGGATCCGTCAAAGTTTTCCAAACTAGGTGCTCGTATTCCTAGAGGTGTACTGATGGTAGGTCCTCCAGGCACAGGTAAGACTCTGCTGGCCAGAGCTATCGCCGGAGAAGCCAAGGTCCCGTTCTTTTCTATCTCAGGATCTGATTTCGTTGAAATGTTCGTGGGTGTTGGTGCATCTCGCGTAAGAGACATGTTTGCCACCGCCAAAAAGAATGCTCCATGCATTATTTTTATCGATGAGATTGATGCTGTGGGCCGCAAGCGTGGCGCTGGTCTTGGCGGCGGTCACGATGAACGTGAGCAGACCCTTAATCAGTTGCTTGTTGAGATGGACGGTTTCGAAGGTTTTGAAGCTGTAATTGTCATTGCGGCCACCAACAGACCTGATGTTCTCGACCCTGCCCTGCTGCGTCCTGGCCGTTTTGACCGTCAGGTAGTGGTTGGTCTGCCTGATGTTCGCGGTCGTGAACAGATTTTAAAGGTTCATATGCGCAAGGTTCCTCTGTCCAAGGATGTTGATGCTTCCGTACTGGCTCGCGGCACACCGGGATTCAGCGGGGCAGAACTTGCCAACCTCGTTAATGAAGCGGCGCTGGCTGCCGCCCGTGAGAATCAGCGTGTTGTAACCATGCATGATTTTGAACTTGCCAAGGACAAGCTCCTTATGGGTGCTGAACGCAAGTCTATGGCTATGAACGAGCATGAGAAGATTAATACCGCCTATCACGAATCAGGACATACCATTGTGGGACGTCTGATGCCTGATCATGATCCTGTCTACAAGGTTTCGATCATTCCACGTGGACGTGCTCTTGGTGTAACCATGTATCTTCCTGAGCAGGACAGATACAGTCAGTCAAAACAGTATCTGCTGTCCAACATCACTACTCTGTTTGCAGGACGTGTGGCAGAAGGCATGATGTTTGGTGATGATGCTGTAACCACCGGCGCCTCAAATGATATTGAGAGAGCTACGGAAATCGCTAGAAAGATGGTCACCAGATGGGGGTTTAGCAAGCGTCTCCCTGTTATGCAGTATGAGAAGGACAATCAGGAGGCTTCCTATCTTGGTGGGTCTGCAACTTCGATGATGAGCGTTTCTACTGAAACCACCAAGGTCATTGATGAGGAGATCAGCAACATCATTAATTCCTGTTACGAGAAGGCGACAAAAATTCTTGAAGAGAACAAGGATGTGCTTGAAAGCATGAAGGATGCACTGCTCAAATATGAGACTCTTGATGCGCTGCAGATTGACGACCTGATGGCCCGCCGTCCAGTTAGAGCACCAACGGTTGATTATGATCCTGCCAAGAATTATGACGACAAGGATAAGAACGGCGGTGCAGACGATGGAGTGAATGCAGGGTTGGAAAAGGCCGAAGATTCATCCGCAGAAGATAAGTCTCAAGGTGATGGTGCTCAGGCAAAGCAGTCACCTCAGGAGTCATCAGTTGCCGACGCAAAGACAGAGTCATCTGAATCTATGTCCGATAAAGGCAAGGATGAAACACAGGATAAACAGGATTAAGGAATAGGGTGGAACTTAGGTGAAACTTAATATTAAAGACCGCGCTGTTGATCTTGGTCTTACGAAAGTAGTGGGCATCATTGATGTTTACTCCGATGGGAGAAAGACACCTGATGACTATGTGCAAAAAGCCAGAAAAATGCAGATTGCCGGAGCCGAGTTTGTACAGGTCGGTATGACAGCACTAAATCCTGATGTTACACCTCAGCAGGAAGAAACTCTTCTTCTTCCAGTAATCAGAGCTCTATCTGCAAATCTTGATATTTTTGTTGGAGTCTGCACCACCTATCCGCAGATTATGGAAAAGGCAAAGGAAGAAGGTGCCTGTTTCATTGTCGATCCTAGTGCCTTAAGACGTGAAGGTGCCGTACAGATGGCTGCCAGACTGCTTATGCCGGTAGTCCTGATCTTCAATGATAATATAAGTCTTAATGATGATCCCAAGCGCGATCTGGTTGCTGAAGTTTCAGAATTCTTCTTTGAGCGTATTGACGCCTGTCTTAATGCTGGTCTTCCCCGCAAACTTATCATTATCGATCCATCCATGTCCTTTGAGACACAGATGGAACAGCGTCTGAAAATATTGGGTCGACTTGATTCCTTCCGCAGTTTTGCCCTGCCATTGAGTCTTGGTATCCCTCGCTCCTTGGCATTTAATGAGTCTCTACAGTCGGAAAACCGTGCGGTTTCGATTACTCTGGCGGTCTTCTGCTCAAGTGAGAGTGTTAATCTCATCAGAACACGCGAAGTTGAGGATATGGCTATGGCTCTTGCCACCTGGCAGCTTGCCTCGAATAAGGCCAGACCATTCCAGTTGTCTAAAACCATAATAAGACGTTTCATAGCGTTGCGTGATTCCATGCGACAGCATCGTATTCAGAGAAAAAACAAGAAATAAGAGATTAGAGATAAAAGATATGTCGCGTAAGTATTTCGGTACCGACGGTGTGCGCGGTCGTGTCGGTACATATCCTATTACTCCGGATTTTGCCATGAGATTGGGCATGGCTGCAGGAAAGGTACTTTCAAGAAATAAGCATGGGCGTGTAATTATCGGTAAAGACACACGTTTATCAGGATATATGCTTGAGGCTGCACTTGAGGCCGGTTTTACCGCAACGGGTATGAGTCCTGTCATGCTCGGACCTATGCCTACTCCGGCAGTTTCCTATCTTACCAGGGCGTTTAGAGCGGAACTTGGCGTCGTTATCAGTGCCTCCCATAATCCTTATTATGATAACGGTATTAAATTCTTCTCCTCAGAGGGAACCAAGCTTCCTGATGATGTGGAGTCTGAAATCGAGAAACTGATTGATTCAAAAGATGAACTTACCACCCCTCCTGCTGATTTCGGACGTGCCTTCAGGCAGGAAGATGCGCCGGGACGTTATATTGAATTCTGCAAGAGCAATTTTGACAATCATATGTCCTTAGAGGGCGTGAAGATCGTTCTGGATTGTGCTAATGGTGCCACCTATCATATTGCCCCGATGGTGTTCAGAGAACTTGGTGCCGAGGTGATTTCCATCGGTGTTGAACCTAACGGTATCAACATCAATGATGGCGTAGGTTCAACTCATCCTAAGGCGCTTATTGACAAAGTCTTGGCGACCAAGGCTGATCTGGGTATCGCCTTTGACGGCGATGGAGACCGGGTCATGATGGTTGATAACAAGGGTATTCTGCGTGACGGCGATGCTCTTATGTATGTCATCGCTAAAGACAGAAAGACCAGAGGTAAACTCAACGGTGGCGTGGTAGGAACTCTGATGACCAATCTTGCGCTTGAACTTGCCTTAAAAAAAGAGGGAATTGAGTTTGTGCGTTCGGCGGTGGGTGACCGTTATGTCATGGAAACACTACTGGAAAAGGGCTGGCGTCTTGGTGGCGAGAACAGCGGTCACATCATCTGTCTTGATTATGTAACCACAGGTGACGGCATTGTTTCCTCTCTTCAGGTCTTAAAGGCCTGCCGACATTTTAACAAGACTCTTTATGAACTTTGTTCTGAACTTCAGATGTATCCGCAGGAACTTATTAATGTCCGTCTTACCGCAGGGTTTGATGCTCTGACTGATACCGCTGTTTTAGATGTAGTCAGAACAGTGGAGCGCGAACTTGGTCAGAAGGGGCGTGTTCTGTTACGTAAATCAGGGACAGAACCGGTTATTCGCGTCATGGTTGAAGGAGAAGATCGCGGTATGGTACATACACAGGCTCAGAGGATTGCTGATGTAATCATTCATCAGTCCGAAGGCGAAAACAGTTGAAAAGTTGAACATAAACTAGTATCATTCGCGCTTGTGTAGATCTTATCGTCGGATAAAAAAATGTACGAAGTTGCTATTATTCTTTTACTTCTGGTTGCCATCGCCATGGTGGCTCTGATCTTGGTTCAGCAGGGCAAAGGTGCAGGTATGGGTGCTTCTTTTGGTGCGGGAGCCTCTAATACTGTTTTCGGTTCAGCAGGTTCAGGAAACTTTCTGACCCGTTCCACCTGGGTGCTGATAGTAGTTTTCTTTGGTCTTTGTCTGTTTATTGGCTGGATGCAGAAGAGCAGTCATCAGGAACAGAGTAATTTCAGCAACATCGGTACCGGTACCGAGCAGACTCAGACTGCTCCTGCAGCAGGTTCTGATATTCCTGTTGAGAACAAAACTCCCGAGACCGACATACCTGTTTCAAAATAATTTAAGACTGGATTTTAATAAGGCAGTTAGCGGTTAGTTGTGAACACATAACCAGGACTGCCTTTTTACATTCTGCGTTACAGTTCTCACCAGGTCTGTAAGCAGAAATCAGCAGGTCAGTATTTCCTGTTAAAGATATGATGCCCGGTTGGGGTAATGACTTCATCCAGAGGCATATCCCAATCTTCAATGGGAATTTCTTCAACACACTGGAAGTCGTAGGCCAGTCCGATGCAGAGGCAGTCAGCACTGACCTTTTTGAGCATACGGTCGTAATAGCCACCGCCCATCCCAAGACGGTTTCCCTGCATATCAAAACCAACTAGAGGAACTAAGATCATATCAACGTTGTCAGGGATAAGTAGCGTTTGTTCGTCTGGTTGTGGCTCAAGAATGCTGAATTTGTTAGGGGTAAGACGTAACAGGTCGGTGACGGTATAGAATTTCATGTGACCTCGTCTGTCGCCCATGACAGGAAGCGCCAAGGTATGACCGGCCTTGAGCAGAAAATCATTGATCTCATGAGTGTTGATTTCGCCTCTCACATTCATATACGAACAGATTCTGCGCTTCTGTCGCAGGAACGGATGGTAAAGAAGACTTCCTAGTACTGTCTTGCTGGACTGAATGATGTAGTCCTCTGGAAGGGCGCGACGTGTGGATAGTATTTTGCTGCGCAGTTGCGCACGATCTTCTTTAGCGTTTTGCATTATTAAGTGCCGATTCAAGTAACAATCTGGTCTGACGAACGCTTTCAAAAGCAAGAGACTCAAAAGGAGTATTGGAATGCATATAGTTCTGCAACGCACTCTGAATTTCTATAGCAGTCAGAATAGCGGTTTGTTGAGGCGACAGGGTTGGATTGTCACGCAATAATTTTGATGTCTTTGACTGAATTGAACTGATAGCAGCAAGCAGATTCTCCTTGTGATCTTTTCTGCATCTTAAGGTAAAACTTTCTCCGAAAACAGAGAAAGAAATGTTTTCAATTTCATTAGCATTTTGCTTAGGCATCACAAATCCTTATTAAATCTATTCCATTCATTTTAGCAAAACTAAAAGGCGATTTGTCATCCTAACTGCACTGATGAGACCAAACAGTCAATCAGAACATGGCAAATATTTTTAAATCTTCTCTTTTTGTGATGACTACAACTTGAAGCAGTTTGAAAAAGTTTTTTTGCGCTGATGATATGATCAAAACTAGAATGTTTGTCTTCAGTTCTTTTTTCAACAGGTGTGTAGTCCCGTTACATCAGTACAGGAAAGATAAGATGACTTTATTACGCCTGTTGTGATGACCATTACTGCAGGAACATAACTTAATAAAAAATAAAAGCCTTACAGAATCATAGGAGAGAAATCTATGAAACTTAGGAAGTCGATACTGGCACTGGCTGTATTGGCGATTGTCAGCGGTGCGGCCCATGCGGCGGCGGTGAAATATGTGGATTCTGCCGGTAAGCCGATGTTTGCCATAAATTTTACCAATGATTCTGCCCAAAAGGATGCTGCCGGAAATCAGTGGAGTTTAACTGAAGATCAGCGCGGTGCCATTACCGATGCCGCCTCAATCTGGGGTGAAATCTTTGCCCCTGGGAGTGCAAACACTACCTATTTGCCTTTGTCAGTTACTCTTGTCTATAAGCCTGGTGACGATGACAACGCTTCAGCGTGGTCAGATGTAATGGAAGAAGCAGATCCAAAATATGGCAATTTTACGCAGTTTCAGAATGGTATCATCACCGGAAAGATTGTCGCGCCTAACCTTGCTGAATACAAAATCAACCAGTCCACGACCATAACTTACATGCCATACCTCTATCCGGTGCCGAATACTGATGCCACACAGGAACTTACTACCACCACTTTCCATGAACTGTCTCACGCCTTAGGGATCTTAAGCGATGCAACATCCCTATATACTATTAAGACGAAATGGGAAGATCTCAAAGATGAGCCAGATTTTGATAAAATGAAAGAATATCTCATAGAAACTGGACTGATGGATGAGGATGAAAATTTTCTTGTCTCAGATGCTCAACTTCGTAAAATCGCATTTTCAATAGCTCAAAGTTCTTTTGCTAGGAATCTTTATTCCTTCTGGCAGAATGACGGTGCCGGGTACGTAATAGATCTGACAAAAACTCCAAAAAGACTTGAAGAGGGATCTGTACTGTCATTCTCTGACGTCGCGTTGGCGAACTCTTTTGTGGTTGGACCTAATCAGAACAGCGGAGTCTACTTCATCGGTGATAATGTCAAAGAAGTATTAAACGGTGCTCTGCCAGGTGTTCCAGTCAATGGTACAGAGAAGCTTGATATTTTTGAACTGTCGCATCTTGAACTAGCTCACAGTCTGTTGAGTCATCAGAATTACCGTAATTATGTCACGCTGATGGAAGCGGAAATGGCGGTGTTCCAGGATATCGGCTATAAAATCGACAGACGTAACTTTTACGGTTACTCCGAGTACCGAAACAATCAGACCTATGTCAACACCCATCCGTACTACGCCCGCAATGCAGAGGGTACGGCATATATTGAAGGCAAACCTAATACCGCAACCTTAGGTGTAGGTTTCCATATTTACGGTGATAGCAATACCATTACCCAGGGGGCAGATCTGCTCGCTGACGGTCGTGGCGGCACTGGCATCAGAGCGGACGGTTCAAACAATAAGATAATTATTCCGGCAACAACCAGGATAACAGCCAACGGTGACCACGGTACCGGTATACTGATGTCCTACGGCAAGAACAACAGTATCATCAGTGCGGGTACTGTTGAAGCCACCGGGACAGGTGGCAAGGCGGTGGCCTTTGATTTTGGCCTGAATATGCTCGGTGAAAGTGTGGAAAGCCGCGGCTCCTACATAAGAACAGTAGGTGAAGATAATAGGGCCATATCAGGACCAACCAGTGCGGTCAATGCTTTTCTTTTAAACCTTGACGGACCACTGGTGAGCACTTTTGATTTAAGCGGTACTCTTAGCGGCTCCTACGCGGCCATTTATATCTCCGACAACGCTCTGGTGCAGAATATCAACGTGTTAAACGGAGCATCAATAAACGGTAATATCATCAGTTTGTGGGATCCTAACAACAGCAAAATTCAGAAAGGCAGTCTTCCTGAAGATACTTTCTACACCAACCTGACCTTTGGTTATGCCAAGAATGCCGATGGCAGTGCCAATACCGGCGCAGTCGACAGCAGTTTCAGTCTTGACTATAAAGGAGACATCAAAGGCGCAAATTCAATCAAGATGAAGGTAGCAGGAGGACTGCTCACTCTTGGTGGACAGGTAGAGGTCTACTCTCTTGTGAATGATGCCAATCTTGCTTTGAACAGCAATCTTAACGGCAAGGAGGTAATCACCTCAAATTATGTCAGTGAGGGCGGCAATATCATTACCACCTTCAACCGCAAAGGTACGCTGTCAGGCTTTATAACGGCACAGACCGCCACGATAAGCAATGCGACCTGGACGCTGGGCTCAAACGATGCGGCGTTTTATGCCAATGGCTCTTCTTTGGTACTTTCTGATGCTCCGGTAATGGATGCCAATGAAAAGGGCTATGAAGGCTATACTGCGTATAAGGCTCTATCCTCAACGCTCACCCTTGATGTCACCGACATCGCCAGCGGTGACCCGGTAGTTCACTTTTCACGAGCGTCCGATGCCTACAGTGCACTGGCCGGCAGTCAGGAGCAGTATGAACTGGGACGGGCACTGGACAGGATTGTCTTAAATCCGTCAGCGGATATGCAGAGTCTCATCGGAACAATAGACTGGATAGCAGAGCCGTCAGGGGTCAGAGCAGCGTATGAGGAACTGTCGCCGACCGCCTATTCCTACTTTGATATGGCAGCTATGCACGAGATGGTGCGTATAGACAATCAGCTGATAAGACATATGCAGTCGGGACTGCTGGAAAAGGGGATGAGGTCACAGGTTAAGAACCTGAAGAATGAGTATGCTCTAACCTCAGATGACTATGCCTATGACAAATGGCACGGCTTCCTTATCACTTATGGAGACAGAAGCATATTCCACGGCAGAAACGGCAACCGGAATATGAAGTCCACCTCAGGCGGTGTGATTGGAGGCGTGGAGTATGTCTCAGCAGACGGTCTGACCTACGGCATTGACGGAGGCGTCATTGCCAGACATACCTCAGTAGCATCAGGCAGGACTGACAGAATGAACAGTGTCGGAGGATTTGTCGGCGGTCACGTACTGTATGCGCCACAGACCTGGAATGGTTTCTATGCGATGGGAACGGTCAGACTCGGCTTTGAGGAGAATAAAGGCAAACGTCATGTGAATATCAGTAACTACGGACAAACTGCTAAAAGTTCCTTTGTCAGCACCAATGCCGGCATTATGGCCGGAGGCGGTTACGATCTGAAGTTCGGCAATACCACCTTAGGACCGGTGTTATATACCGAGTACAACCTTATGCATCATGACAATTTCAATGAAAAGAATGCGCAGGGAGCCAATCTTAAAGTAAAGAACCGCAACAGTGATTCCTGGCAGAGTTCACTTGGAATGCGACTGAATCATGTGCTGAATATTCAGCAGGATCTGAATATGGTGCTCTCAGCCGAGATTGACTGGAAACATGAGTTTTTAGACCCGCACTACAAGACAAAGGCAGCCTTCAGTGAATATGGTCAGTACGGCTTCAGTTCACGGGTGGACAAGGCCAACAGGGATGCGCTGTGCGGTGAGGTTTCACTGCGCTTTGTCAAACCGTCGTGGAACTTCAATCTTGATATGATATCAGGGTATGAATACAGCAAGAGTTCACGCATTTTCAACTTTGGACTCTTTGCCAGAGTGCTTTTCTAAAAAGAGGAAGCATAAACTGACAGGTCTGCTTTGTGCAGACCTGACTTCTCAATCATAAGGCCGGGGACAGATCTTGTCCCCGGCTTGTCATATAATGTAAAAGGTATCATTCCGACAAGATGTAAAAAAAGCGCAGTATTTCGTGAATTCACCTAAAACTTGTATATAATCTCTCGACTCTTCTTTTTGTTTTGGACTTATATGGGTATTTTCTCTTTTTTTTACGAATTATGTATTAAGCTTGCCAAGCACCCTAAAGCCACACTTTTTCTGTGCCTCAATAGTTTTATAGAATCAATCTTCTGGCCAATCCCTCCTGATGCAATGCTCTGTCCTATGTGTCTTGCTTTGCCGTCCCGTGCTTATCGCTATGCGTTGCTGACAGTGCTGTCCTCTGTTGCAGGTGCTTTTTTTGGATATTACCTAGGCTTCTTCCTTTATGACCCGTATCTTTCTGATCTGATTGATCTTTTGCACTATCGTCCGCAGATGAACACCGTTCGCGAGTGGTTTACCATGCAGTTTGGGGTGCTGATGATTTTTGTGGGCGCTTTTACTCCGATCCCTTATAAGGTGATTGCGATAACCTCAGGTGCCGTAGCCGCCGAAAGCATCATCGCCACTGGCAGTGCCGGCATGCTGAATATTTTTATGTTTCTTGCGATTTCCTTTGTCGGTCGTGGACTGAGATTCTTTATTGAAGCAGGAATAATCGCCTATGGCGGTGCAAAAATGGAACATGTTATCCGTCGTTACATTGACAGAATCGGCTGGATATGTGTCGTACTGGTGATTGTTTATATTGTTTACAAGATTTGGGCGTAAGACAGCTACATATGAGTGAGAAATTACAGAAAGTTCTGGCTCGACTGGGGCTTGGTTCAAGACGTGGTCTTGAAGATCTTATCAGTGCAGGAAGAATAGAAGTTAACGGCAATACCGCCAAACTCGGTGATCGTGTTGAAGGTCCTGTTACCGTCAAAATTGACGGCAGGGTTGTGGTTACTCCACAAAGTATGACTCCAAAATGCCGTGTCCTGATGTATCACAAACCAGAAGGTGAACTGACCACTATGGAAGATCCTGAGGATCGTCCGACGGTTTTTGATCATCTGCCAAAGCCTGATCTCGGTCGCTGGATCTACATAGGTCGTCTGGATATCAATACCTCAGGTCTATTGCTGTTTACCACCGACGGCGAACTTGCTAACGCCCTGATGCATCCAAAGTATGGAGTTGAACGTGTTTATGCCGCCAGAATCTATGGCGAGGTTACAGATGACCAGATTGAAAAACTGCTTACCGGTGTAACCCTTGATGATGGAGATGCCCACTTTGACCGAGTGGAGTTTGCCGGTGGAGAAGGACGTAACGTCTGGTATAAATGTTCTCTCAAAGAGGGGCGCAAACGTGAGGTCAGAAGACTGTGGGAGGCTGTTGACACCAAGGTCAGCCGTCTTATCCGCGTCAGATATGCCGGCATTGATCTTGATCCTGCTCTTAAGGCTGGTGAATTCAGAGAACTTACCGTAAACGAGATAAATACTTTGCGTAAGGCTGCCAATCTTCAGGAACTGACCGCTGATGAACTGCCTGTGAAACCACTCGAGATTGGCGGTAAAAAGGTCAAAAACAATAGTCAGGAGCATTTCTCCCCGTATGCCAATGCTCGCAGAAAGCCTTTGTCCAAAAAGGATAGGCGTGAGATTGGCGAACGACGTTTTGAAAGTGAAGTCTTTGCCAAAGATGGCAACAGCAGTAGGTCAAACAGAAAGAACGGTCCTAAATCTGGTCTGAGGAAGGACAGAAGGACTGGTTCTGGCAGTGGCAGGTCTCAATCATCCTCCTTAAGAGGCTCCTCTAAAAAAAGATCTGCCGGAGTGGACAGGTAGTACGTAGTATTGACAGTTGATTTGAGCAGAGGAAAAAAATGGAACCGTTTGGCTTGACACAGGTTGCGTACGATATGGCCTGGGTTGCCGAACCAACAGCCTGGGTAGGTTTGCTAACTCTTGCCGTCATACAGATTGTTCTTGGTATAGATAATCTGGTGTTTATTGCAGTTCTCTCGGCAAAACTTCCCCCACGCAAACGTGCCAAGGCACGTTATATCGGTATTGGTGGTGCTCTTGCCATCAGACTGGTACTGCTGATGTTTGCCGCCTATATTATGGCTTTTCAGAAACCTCTTTTTACTCTTTTCGGTATGGGGATTTCTCTGCGCGATCTGGTGATGTTCGTTGGTGGTCTGTTTCTGCTTTACAAATCAACCGAAGAGTTGCACTCAAAACTTGAAGGTGAGTCGGAGGAACTGGCCATATCCAAGGCTGGCGGTCATTCTCTGCTGATGGTTTCAGTTCAGATTATGGTGTTAGATGCACTGTTTTCTGTCGATGCCATTGTCACCGCGGTTGGTATGACCAACCATGTTTTCATCATGATGATTTCCGTCTCGATAGCCATGGTGGTTATGATGTGGGCCTCAGGATTTATCACGGATTTCCTTGCAAGACACCCGACCCTGGTGATTCTCTGTCTGGGCTTTTTGCTCCTCATTGGTTTCAGTCTGATGATGGAATCTCTTCACTTTGAGGTGCCAAAGGGGTATCTGTACGCTGCTATCGGCTTTTCTCTGCTCATTGAAGTTCTAAATCAGATAGCAAGAAAGAATGTCTTAAAACTAGGATCAACCAAGCAGATGCAGAATCGTGAAATTGCGGCCAATCTGGTTTTAAGGCTTTTAGGTTCCAAAAAAGAAGAGGTTCAGACTCTTCGTGAAGCCATTGTATCAGGTACCGGAGAGACGGTTTTCAATTCTCAGGAAAAAGAGATGGTCTCAAGGGTGCTGCAGTTGTCTTCTCTGCCGGTAAAGGCAGTTATGACCGCCAGAAACGATCTGGAAATGGTGGATATTGATGCACCGTGGCATCGTCTGGTTGCCGATGCGGAAAATCTAACCCGTTCAAAACTGGTGGCTTACTGTTCTGGTCTAAAAGATCAGCCTCTGGGTATCATCAACAGAGCTGACTTACTGGTGCTCTCATTGCGTGGAGAAAAACATCGTGAGATGTTAAGAGATCTGATCAGAGAGCCGGTTTTCTTTCCCGAATCTGCAAATATCCTCAAGGCGCTTGATGAGTTTAAGGCGCAGAAAAAATATGCCGGGTTTGTGTTTGATGAATTTGGCAATTTCGAAGGTCTGGTTACATTGCATGATATTGTCGAAGAGGTCGCAGGAGAACTTCCAGAGCAGAAGGAAATTCCTGAAATTGTGAAACTTAAGAACGGTCAGTGGCGGATTGAGGGTGAGACTATTCTACACGATATTGAAAGGATCACTGGTTTTAAGGTGCCTCACTCCGAACATTACTCAACGATTGCAGGGTTTATCCTCGATTTCCTGCAGAGACTACCGGAGAAGGGAGAGGTAATCAATATTGGAAACTGGCGACTGGAGATTACTGAAACTGATACCAATTCAATTGAGGTTGTCAGACTCTCGTTCATCAAGCAGATAGGAAAGGAAGACGAAGGCAACTGAAAATATGGCGACAACATGATCTGATTTATATCTCAAATTCGCTGAAGCCGGATTTTAAAGAATTCAGATGATCTGTTCACTGTTTTTTTACTCTGTAAATCGATCGATTTTCTCCTGACCACGACAAAGTGCCAAGGTTATTTCCTAACTTTGGCTTTGCTATTTTCAATCTGATTTAAAAACAAAATTCTGCTATCTTATTTTTTGGCTTTGATTTTCCATCTGGACCTGGCAAATCTGCCCAG
>JAGBLM010000109.1 GCA_017635415.1 Succinivibrio sp.
CACGTTTCTTAGGGACAATCCCTGAAGCCTCGTGCACCACTCCTCTTCTATTTCGAAGGGCACAAGGGATGGACGGGCAGGAACAATTTCGTGCCCTAACTCTTTCGCAAATCTGTAGCCATCTCCCGTTGAGCCTGTGGAAGGATAAGACATTCCGCCAGTACAGATAATGACCTTGTCAAACTCTTCCCTTGTTATGGGATCATCACCACTTGAATAGGTAACAGCTGATACCTTGCCAGATGCAGCCTCAACCGAATGAACCTCGGTATTAAACAAAACAGAAACACCTGCTTTTTTTACAGCATCGTACAGGGTTTTTATAATATCAGATGAGTGGTCAGAAACAGGAAATACCCTGTCGCCTCTCTCAACCTTTAAATGACAGCCGTTCTTTTCAAAAAAGTTCATGACTTCTGTGTTGTCATAACTGTAGATCGCGCTGTATAAAAACCTGGAGTTACGGATCACGTGGTCAAAATAATCTGTGACGTCGCAGGCATTGGTCACATTGCAGCGTCCTTTTCCTGTTATGTAGATCTTTTTTCCGGGTTTTTCATTCTTTTCAAAAATAGTGACGCTCCCGCTGCCCTGTGCAGCAGCAAGCGCCGCCATCATACCAGCTGCTCCGCAGCCGATAACTGCTATTTTATTCATATTCTTCCTCATCTGAGTTACTGCCAAGGATTCCTGGCAGATGCATTGCCACATCGTCAGAAGCAAAGTCTATCTCATCGTTTAAATAAACCTGATAATTGTTCCAAACCTCTTCAAGCATCTTAAGATCAGCCTTGACCTCATTGGGACGCTTCATGCAAAGAGCAACAACCAGTGCATTTATAACGCTAAGCGGCGCAACCAGTGAATCTACAATGGACGTCATCTCGCTCTTTGCCAGGATATTGCAGGATGAATACAGATTCATTGGAGAATGCACTGAATCAGTAATGGTGATCACCTTGGCATTCCTGTCATTGGCAAACTCCATGCACTTAAGGGTACGCATGGAATATCTAGGGAAGCTGATACCGATGATACAATCCCTATCTCCAATCCTGATCATCTGCTCAAACATCTCGCTGACGCTGGTGGTTTTGATCAGCACATTATTACCTCTTATCATGTTCAGATAAAAGTGCAGGAAATCTGCCAGAGGCTCACAGCTGCGTATTCCAACAATGTAGACGCACCTGGCCTTGAGAATGATATCAACTGCTGTTTTAAAAGCAGCCACATCAATATTATTTATGGTGTGCTCAATATTGGAGATATCAGACTGAAGGATAGATGAAAGGATCTCTCCCTCGCTGCTCTTGCCAAATCTTCTGCCCACCTTTTCAACTGATCCGAACTTGTCAGAAACCCACTCTGCAAGGGACTTCTGAAACTCAGGATATCCATCGTAGCCAAGACTCATAGCAAACCTGACTACTGTGGACTCGCTGACACCTACTATCTTGCCAAGCTCAGCAGCCTTCATGAAGACCGCCTGCTCGTAGTGCTCTATTACATAGGTTGCAAGGTTCTTTTTTCCCTTGCTCATCCTGGAGTAGCATTCATTGATCCTGGTGATCACATCAACATCTGCATCGAACTTCATATGGTCACCATCAGCGGCCAAATGCCGTGTATGCAGACTCAAGCATTGCTACAGAAGCTGCCTCGTCAAGATCATAATCACCTGTAACAGCCATGCATCCTGCGCCATGGATAAAGATCCACATCTGCATAAAGAGCTGCTGTGCATTGGAAACACCCTTAGCCTGGGCCTTGTTGATCTCTTTTACCACGTTCTCAGAATTGCCGTTTACAAGGTCGTACATGCTCTTGGATTCAGGACCCTGCTCAGAAATGAATAAAAGTCTGAACAGATGTGGGTACTTCTGCGCAAATCCAATATATGCAAGGCCAAGATCCACGAAGGGTACGTCATGGGTCTTGTTAAACTCATCATAGTAATCAAGGTAGTACTCAGCTGCCTTGTCGTAAACGTCCTTTTTTAGGGCATCCATGTTCTCGTAGATACGGAAAATAGGCTGTGTTGAGCAGCCTGCAGCTGCTGCAAGCTTCCTGGATGTGATCTGCTCAAAGCCCTCTTTTCTTGTTATTTTAAACGCCGCATTAACTATCTCTTTCTGCGTGATTGTTGCTTTTCTGGACATAAGTCTCCTCCCATCATGCCCGCTAATAATTGCGTGCGTTATTATTTTATATTAAGAAAATAGCGGTGTCAATGTACTTTAACGGGCAATATTGTGATAGAATGAAATGAATTTTTTGGAGGAGAAAAGTAATGTCAGATAATAAAAATAACATCATCCTTATTGGAATGCCCACTTCAGGAAAGAGCACAATTGGCGTCATCCTTGCCAAGATCCTTGGATACCGCTTCATTGACGCTGATATCGTCATCCAGGAAAAAGAGGGCCGGAAGCTTTCAAGGATAATCGCAGAGGATGGTGTTGACGGATTTATAGATATCGAAAGCCGCATAAACTCAGA
>JAGBLM010000110.1 GCA_017635415.1 Succinivibrio sp.
AACACCCGAGGTGCTTCCCGCCAGGGTGATGACAATCACACCGGCCACCGTCAGCAGGGCGTAAAACACCTGTCTTCTTTTCGGTATCTCCCGGATCCACAGCGCCGCGATGATAATGGAAAATACCGGCACCGACGCCAGAACCACTCCCGAAAAGGCCGAATTAGTATATAGAATACCATAGCTCTCCAGAGCGAAGGCCAGAACCTGCAGCAGACCGAGGAGCAGCAGGTCCGGGCTCCGGAAATTCATATGTGTAAACCTCTCATGCTTTCCGGCCGCAAAAAGGTGCATCACCAACACTGCGGTCCAAAAGCGGAAGGTCAGATAAATAGCCGGGGTTGCGCACCCGAGAGCTGTCTCATTTATAATAAAGCTGAGCCCCCAGAGAAAATGGCCCAGAAAAGCGGCAAGCACTGCCCGGGAATATTTTTGATCCATTGTGCCATTTCCTCGATGTCTGATGCGGTTGTTTATAGGTGATGACCACCATGTTACTACGATATATTTTACTACTGCATTTTTTCTTTGACAAATTAAGTAGGTTTTTTTCACTAAAAAAGAACTGCCGTTTTGGGGATACGCAATCCACCTTTTCATCTTTCATTGCGCGTCTAAGTGACGTATAATTGACCTAGCATCACATTTACCAATTGGGAGGATTTTGTTATGCTCAAAAAAATCATTGCCTGTGCTGCCGGGCTTTTTATAATCGCAGCCGCTTACGGTATCTTCGCTAATAATATTGATGATGAAACAACCGTCAATGGTGAACATCTCGGCACTCAACATGTTGAGGTATCTGATGAAATAACAATTAATACCAAGACACTTAAGGATTATGTCTCAAAGACCGAAAAACTTATCACCTGTGAATACTACTATTCCGAAATTGGTGATTACGAAAAGAGCAAACCGTTCCTGAACTTTAAACTCCCATTTACCACTGACAAAACACTCTATACCTATTCCGGAAAGATCAGCGCAGGAATCAATTTAAAGGACCTTGACTTCGATGTAAACGCCAGCAGAAAAACCATTACTGTAAAGTATCCTCCAGTTCAAATACTTGCCCACGATATGGATCAGGGCTTTGAATTCTACGACATCAAAAAAGCAGTCTTTAACCGCTCAGACTTTAATGACTTTGAAGAATTCCGGGTTACAATGAAAAAACAGGTTGAAGAAAAGCTTATGGCCCGTGATGATTTTATAAAAGATGCTCAGGATAACGCCGAAACCATAATGGAAGGTCTGCTCACTGCATCCGGGCAAATCGGAGACTACACTATCAAACATCAATGGTAATAATCGCGGCATTCATGCCTCAGACTCTCGTTAACTGACGATGAGATGCAGGACAAATGGCAAAAGCCCCCTCAGGGTTCAATACCCTGAGGGGGCTTTGATATTATGCAACTATTTGAGACGAAGCTTATGCATCAGAAATACTACAAAACTCATAGCATCGTCAAAACTGCATTCTTCGGTTTTATCGCCCATTTCCTTCGTCTATATTCCGGTAGATATGCTCGTTCTCGTTGTGCAGCTTAATCTCTGTGTCGCAGTAGGGGCAGATACAGAATTCTCTGTCTGCCCCCACTTCCAATCCGGCACCGCATGCCGGACACTCCAGTGTGATTTTCTGAATCGTCATTTTTTCTTCCTGTCCGTAACTTTGTTGTCTCAGAATCTTTCCGTATTATTTTCCTGTTTTGGGTACAGGAATATTCCAGTTATTAGCCACTGGTGCCACCAGCACTCGTCCATTTCCTCTATAGACATTGACCAGACCTTCGCCGGAGGCCGCGGAACCTATGAGTGTTGCGGTAGTCCGTTCTACCGTAAACTCCAGCGTACTGGACCAGGCAATAGCCATGCTGCCGTCAATACGAAGAGTATCGTTTTCCACATCCACCACGATAAGCTCGTCGGCAGGAACCGGACTTTCCAGAACTGCAATGCCATGTCCGCTCAGACAGCTGTTGAACCAACCCTCATTACCCAGTACTGCAGAAGACAAGTTTGTGCGAGCCACAACCCGAAGGTCGATGGTATCGTCGCATGCAAGGAACATGCCGTCTTCGATGACCATATTGCCGTTCCAATTTGCCAGATCCTCAAAAATGATGTAGCGATAGGTCGGCTCTAAAACCAGGAGACCATATCCTATATATCTTGGCTTTACTGCGCTCTCGCCGGTAACTTTGCTGCCCACAAACTTGCGCATAAGGTCTCCGGCTCCTTTAATGTTGGTCGCAGCCTGGATATTCCCCATCATCATCTGCATGGCACCGGCCTGCAGGATAACGCCTGTCTGTCCGGTAAGGTTCGCCACAACCTGGCGTTTTCTGACGTTCATCTGTGACGCAAAATAAGCTTCAGCCGCGAATTCCGGCCGTACGGACAAATCTTTTTCGTATTCTACAAGAGTATACATACCTCTCTGGTCTACAATTTTTCTTGCTTCTGACGGCTGCAGCAGATTTGTTCTAATCATAATGGATAATCCTCCTTCGTTTTTTTTGCAGTCCCCTGATGTTATTAGTATATGCTCTGCTTCATCGCTAAGCATCACTTTGCAGGTTTGCTGAATCCTTTAAAAATTATGAGCAGTTCTTCCTTTATCAGTAATGGAGAATAATAACTATCTCTTTGTAAGTTTTCAATCTTTATCCCACCGATTTGCATCTGTCCATCGATAATTTGGATCTCTGTTTCTCCGAGGGTCATTCTCCCATTTTTCAGCAAGCCGTCTGCTAATTTCTCGATCAAGCATTTTCATTTCTGGTGTCTTCTCGCCAGTTCCACATTGACCATCTTTTAACCACTGAAGACGTCTTTGCTCATAAGCATCGGAGAGTTCTTGATCTGAAGCAGTTTTCATCCAGTCCGTCAAACTATATTTCTTTTTTCTGTTAAACAGTCCCATTCGAATATGCCTCCTGTTATGCAGTTTCTTTGAATATCCGCTTCTGGATCGTCAAATAATTCTTAAGATTCAAAATCGTATTATCTGATTGTCTAAGTTCTTCCTCCGTCAGTTCAATCTTATTGTCGGCTGCCAACTTAAGTGTATATTTGAAAATCCGGTTCACAAGTATATCAAGATCTTCAGCAGAAAGCGTGATCTTATACTGTTCATAGTCTTTACATTTTTTCAGGTTGTCCAATGTAGCCAGCAATACATCAATGGTATCTACTTCCACATTACCCCTCCTGACCTCTGCGATATATTCCCGTAGCGCTGCTCGAAACTCCGTGACCACAGCTGCTTCATGCGTCTTTACTTTGTAATATATGTAACTGCCAGCAGCCATTGCGACTACTATCATGCCTCCGATCATTAACTTCTTTTTATTATTACTTGTAAACTGTAACACTTTGGGTCTGATATCTTTTATCTGTTCTGCTGCCTTAAGGTCAACTGGATCTAAATGTTTCACAATCCGTCCCTTCTTAGGACCGGCTGCATATCTCACTATACCACCTATTCTCCTATACTCACCGGTGAGAATTTTTGTCATTATGTCTTCTGGGATATCAAAAGCTTCCTGTACAGTAGCCATATGCTATACCTCCTCACATAATCAAGTAGTTTTTGTTGAAAATCCAAGGCTTTTCACTTGGTATATCTCAGTCAGAAGAGCCAGTGTCATGGATATTTCCAAGCATCAGGTGCTGAAATAGTGGTTGATGGGTGCACGAAATAGAACGTCATCGTTTTCGCTCTACATGGCCTTTGTGCAAACCCTTCCCTCTATGGCAGCGAACCTCCTGTGTCCAACGGGTTTTCCTCTGTCTCCAGGGTCCCAACTTCCTTCGTACCGCCTATCCATAACCAGGGCGTCAGCTTAGCTCCTTCGCAGGGTCATGCCCTATGGACGCAATTCCTGCTGACTGCCGGCTCATTCTTTGTATGTTTGATTACTGACTTGCTTCCTGCCCCAGCACCTTGCGGCGGACGTTATCTGTGACATTCTGCCTTCGTTCAGTGGCTGTTCAGGACACAGCCATTATCGTGTTTCTGCCTTTGTTACGCTGCCTGCAGATAGATCTCCGGCCTTCTGATATCGCTGATCATCTTCTGTGGATCGTAGTCCATCTGCTTTGTTAGCATTGCGTAGAAGATCCGGATCAGTTTGCAGGCTACTGCCATCAGTGACTGCATTTTCTTCAGCGGGTTGATCCGTCTGGTCGTGTAGTACAGGTGCAGTTGGGCGAACTCTGGATTCTTTGCCACAAGGGACATCGCAACCTCAAACAGTAAATACCTCAGCCTTTTCCGGCCACGTTTTGTTATCGTTGTCTCGCCCTTATGCTTGCCCGAACTGTTCTCCTTGATCGCCAGACCGGCCAGCTTCTGAAGCTGCTTTGGGTTGTCGAACCGGCTGATATCACCGACCTCCGCCAGAAATCCGGACACCGTCTTAATACCGACACCCTTGATCTCCATCAGCTTTTCTGCCATCGGGATCTGCTTTACCAGTGATTCGATCAGCGTCATGATCTCCTGAAGCCTTACCGCCCAGGATTCGTAATCCTCCAGCAGCATCCGGATCTCCAGCCTTGCGGCCGTCGCTCCTTCCCGGCTTCCGATACTGTGCTCGGCGGCTTCATACAGGGTCTTCGCCCTCTTAAGTCCTACCGCCTTGAGCTTGGCTTCCCGCCATATCCTGTTTATCCCTTCGACACCTAACGTCACGATGTCTTCCGGGAGCGGGGCCTGTTTCAGTATCATCATTCCGCTCTTTGCATCCGGATTCCCGTATACATCTTTGTACTCCGGGAAGTAGATGCTGAACCAGCGACTGATCCGGTTCTGTATTCTCGTAAGTTCCGACTGCATCTGGAACCGAAGATTTGATGCTGTCCTCAGATCCGCATAGACGCCGTCCGGCAGGTAGGGGTACGAGTATCGTCCATCCTTGATCAATCCTGCAATGACTTTGGGATCCTTACGATCATTCTTCGTCGGATTGTTGTCGTCCAGTTCCTTTGACTTCTTCACATGATGTGGGTTCACCAGTACCGGCTTCATGCCGTTGTCCTGGAGAAACTTCCCCAGGTTGAACCAGTAGTGGCCTGTCGGCTCCATTCCCGGTACTACGCTATCCTTATCATGCTCTGTCTGTATATGAAGGATCCATGCCTTAAACTCTATAAAGCCTGGTTCTGTGTTGCTGAACTTGAATGGCTTCTTAGAGAACTCTATTC
>JAGBLM010000111.1 GCA_017635415.1 Succinivibrio sp.
CAGGGTCAATTTAAGTCCTTGGATAAAGAGATTTTTAAAGAACATTTACTGTTTTGCACAGTGGTAATTCAGATCCTTATTTGCTCACTATTCAGCAAAAACAAAAATGTGATCTGACGTCAATTAGAAAATTTAGCCATACAAACCGAAACAGAGTTATTTAACTGAATCTCTTTTCAGCCTCATAAGGCCAGTTAATAATTTTTACCATAAACCGTCGTTGTGAACCCTGACACAAAAGTATAATGACGCTTTGCTGTACACAATACAATCATTAGGATAATTGATATGTCATTTTTTTCAAAAGGGCATCTTATTGCTCCTTGTGCCATATTTCTGGCAGTATGTCTCTCCGGCTGCGGTGGAGAAAAAAATCAGAGTTTTCAGCCGCAGGCCCTGTCTGTTGACGTCTTTACCGTCACCACCATGGATGTTCCTGTTGTCTCTCACTTAAGTGGCAGGGCCAATCCAACCCGTAAGGCAGAGGTAAGACCTCAGGTAAACGGCGTTATACAGAAGAGACTGTTTACCGAAGGCGCCATTATTGAACAGGGTGAACAGCTCTATCAGATTGATCCTGCTGTATATGAGGCCAAACTTGCCAGCGCAGAGGCCTCACTGAGCAGCGCCAAAGCCACACTGCACTCTACACAGCTAAAAGCGGAGCGTTATGGCAGTCTGCTGCAGCAGAAAGCAGTAAGTAAGCAGGATTATGATGATGCTGAGGCGGCCTATCTCTCGGCAAAGGCTGCCGTGGAATCTGCGCAGGCCAATGTAAGATCTGCCAAGATTGACCTTGCATACACCAAGGTTTATGCCCCTATTTCCGGAACCATCGGCAAATCTGAGGTCACCGAAGGATCTTTAGTATCTGCCCAGCAGGTTACCGCACTCTCTACCATTCAGCAGCTTGATCCTATCTATGTTGACCTTGGTGAAACCGTAGAAGAGCATATGCAGTTGCGTAAAAACCTCTCTGACGGCAAACTGGTCTCCGCCGATGGGAAAGCCAAGGTGGATATCTACTTTGCCAACGGAGAGAAATACCCTTATCAGGGAACTGTCGAATTTGCTGACGTAACCGTAGATGCAACAACCGGCATGGTCAACCTCCGTGCTCTGGTACCAAATCCTGATCACATAATTCTGCCTAGTATGTTCCTGCGTGCTGATATCAATCAGGGTATCACCCCTCAGGCGCTGATCGTCAGTGCCAACGGTGTGCAGCGTGAGGCTGGAGGTGTGGTATTTGCCTACGTTGTAGACGAAAACTCCATCGTGCAGAGACGTGAACTGAAGCTTGGTACCGAATACAAATCATTCTACGTGGTGCTGGAAGGTCTTAATAAAGGGGATAAAGTCATCACCAGCAATATTCAGAAGATTCACACCGGTATACCGGTAACCCCTGTCGAGGAAAAAGAAGGGACGCAGAGCGCCGGTGAAAACGCGCAGAATACAGTCCCATCAAAATAACAGTTAAGGACGTTTAGACATGGCCCACTTTTTTATCAATCGCCCGATTTTTGCCTGGGTGATAGCGATCGTGATCATGCTGGCAGGTGCGCTTTCCATTGCCACACTGCCGGTATCACAGTATCCGACCATCGCACCTCCGTCGGTATCTATCCGTTCAAATTACTCCGGAGCTGACGCCTCCACCGTAGAGCGTGCAGTTACACAGATTATTGAACAGAACATGACCGGTCTTGACGGTTATATGTATATGAGTGCCAACTCAGACTCTTACGGCAACTCGGATATCACCATCACTTTTGAACCTGGAACCAACGCTGATATTGCTCAGGTTCAGGTGCAGAACAAGATGCAGCAGACCCAGTCTCAGCTGCCGACCGCGGTACAGCAGAACGGTGTTGACGTCTCCAAATCGACCGATGCCTTCCTGCTGATCGTAGGTGTTTATTCAAAGGATGCCAATCACACCAACAAAGACCTTTCAGATTATCTGTACGCTAATTTCAAAGAACCGCTCTCCCGCGTTGAAGGTGTTGGATCAATTATGGTCTTCGGTGCTGAATACGCCATGCGTGTCTGGCTCGACCCTGACAAACTGACCAAATACAAATTATCTGTCGGTGAAATTGAATCAGCGCTCAAGGCACAAAACGCGCAGATCACCTACGGTTCCCTGGGCGGAACCCCTGCCATGCCAGGACAGATGTACGCCTACACCATTACCGGACAGAAATACCTCGAATCTGTCGAACAATTCGAAAAGGTACTGCTCCGTGTAAACATAGACGGAACCAAGGTCTATCTTAAGGATGTTGCCAGAATCGAACTTGGGCAGGAAACCTACAATTACAATGCCGAATATAACGGCAAGCCGGCATCAGGTATAGCCATCCGCCTCTCTTCAGGTGCCAACGCTTTGGATACGGCAAAGCGTGTCAAGGCTCTGGTTTCCGATTTAAGCGCCTATATGCCTGAATACATGGAAGTTATTTACCCGTATGACACCACTGACTTCATCAGGGTATCGATTAACGAGGTATTCCACACCCTGTTTGAGGCAATTGCACTCGTTATTCTGATCATGTATCTGTTCATGCAGAACTTCCGCGCCACACTGATCCCATCAATCACTGTGCCGGTCGTACTGCTTGGTACCTTTGCCGTCATGTCAGCCTTCGGTTTCTCCATCAATACTCTGACCATGTTCGGTCTGGTGCTGGCCATCGGTCTGCTCGTTGACGATGCCATCGTGGTGGTTGAAAACGTCGAGCGTATTCTGCACGAGGAGCCCGATCTGACGCCTAAACAGGCTACCGAGAAATCAATGCAGCAGATTACCGGTGCGCTTGTCGGTATTGCTCTGGTATTGTCTGCCGTATTTGTTCCTATGGCCTTCTTCGGCGGTTCTACTGGTGTGATTTACCGTCAGTTCTCCATCACCATTGTCTCGGCCATGGTCCTATCGGTGCTTATCGCCATTATCCTTACCCCGGTCCTGTGCGCAACCATGCTGAAAACAGAGAAGGAACTCAAGGAAGCGCCAAAAACCGTTTTCGGCAAGACCTTAAAAGCTGTTGAGGATCGGATCTTCTGGCCGGTAGAGAAGGTTCTTCAACTGTGGAACGATTTCTTCTCCTGGATGAGTTCTTCCTATCAGAACAGGGTGGTACACATCGTCAAGAAAATAAAAAGGAATATTGTTGTCTATATCGGTATCTGTGCAGCCTTGGTCTTCTGCTTTATGAGAATTCCTTCGGCCTTCCTGCCGACTGAAGATCAGGGTGTACTGCTGGCGATGGCGACACTTCCTGCCGGATCAACTCAAGAAAAAACCATTTCCGTGATGAGAAAGGTGGAAAAGTACTTCTTCACCGCCGAAAAAGAGAATATCAATGCTGTAAACTCCGTCGCCGGCTTCTCCTTCGCCGGACAGGGACAGAACACCGGTATGGCCTTCATTCAGATGAAAGACTGGTCAGAGCGTACACGTCCTGACCAGCATGTGGACGCTATTGCCAGACGTGCCATTATGCCGCTTCTTGGCATACGTGAAGGACTGGTCTTTGCCTTTAATATTCCGGCCATTCCGGAACTTGGTACCGCTTCAGGTTTCGATCTGTATCTGCAGGATAATGCCCGTAACGGTCACGATAATCTGGTCAAGGTTCGTAACGAGTTCCTCTATGCAGCGCAGAAATCACCAAAACTTGTTCAGGTACGTGCCAACGGTCAGGACGATACTCCTCAACTGAAACTGAAACTTGACTACGAAAAAGCCATGTCCTTAGGTCTCTCCGTAGAAAACATCAACAACACGCTGTCCGTAGCATGGGGTTCTCACTATCTGGCCAACTTCATGGACAGAAACCGCGTCAAGAAGATATACCTGCAGGGCGAGACCTCTTCACGTATGACCGAACAGGATCTTGATAAATGGTATGTCAAGAACAATACCGGAGAAATGGTCCCTTTCAGTGCCTTTGCCTCCACGGAGTGGACTTACGGATCCCCTCGTCTGGAACGCTTCAATGGTGTTTCCGCCATCAATATTCAGGGTGCTCCGGCTCCGGGAGTATCAACCGGTGAGGCCATGGATGAAATGCAGCGCATCGCCGACGAGATTCTTCCTCCTGGCTATGGTATTTCCTGGACCGGTATTTCCTTCCAGGAAAAACTGTCAGGTTCACAGGCTCCTCTGCTTTATGCCGTGTCTTTGCTGATTGTTTTCCTCTCTCTGGCGGCGCTGTACGAGAGCTGGTCAATTCCGTTCGCGGTAATGATGGTTGTACCGCTGGGCATTATCGGTGCCGTTCTGGCTGCACTCTTAACCCAGTATGTTCCGGTCAGAACTGTGCTGACCAACGATGTGTACTTCCAGGTCGGACTGTTGACTACCGTGGGTCTGTCGGCCAAAAACGCCATTCTGATCGTTGAGTTCGCCAAAGACCTTTACGACCGAGGTGAAAGACTGACTGAGGCTGTAGTTCACGCCGCACGTATTCGTTTCAGACCGATTCTGATGACTTCCTTAGCCTTCATTCTTGGCGTACTGCCTCTGGCAATCAGTTCAGGTGCAGGTGCAGCCGGTCGTAACGAAATCGGCATCTGCGTAATCGGCGGAATGCTGTCGGCAACCGTGCTTGCCATCTTCTTTGTTCCGGTGTTCTTTGTACTCATCATGAGATACTTCACCAAATACGTTCCACCTGAAGAAAAGATGAAACTGGCATTAAAGGCTAAACAGCGTGAAGAGCGTAGCGTAAAAAGTGCCGCGAATAACGATTAAGGATAGTTAAGATCCCTGCAAAAAGGCTTCACCAATGTAGAGTGAAGCCTTTTTTTTCTCTGAAAAAAACGTTACACAGAGGTAGCCAGCAGAATAGCATCAACCTTATGCTCATCAAGAAAAGGAGCCATGGCAAAAGGTCCGTTTACGGTAATATCCCGCATCAGCAGTCTGTCATCATGCTCCTCGACCTCAAAAGATTCTGGCAGAAGAATCCCCTGCTCCTGGATATAGAGAGCATTATCAAGTCTTGCCTTGGGCAGTACAGTCCTTGTACGACGAATTGCCTGTGCCAGTTCAATCACATCATGTCTATTCATACCGAAATGACGGTCATCAAGAGGTTCCAGGGCTTTTGACTTGTCAAACGGAAATACCGTAAGCTTCTGACCATCGATGTTAATGGAGGCCAAGGACATCTGACTTATCAGAGAGGTATGCAGCAGAGCATTGGTCCACAACTCATCCATCAAAAGGAGAAAAGTATCGCGGTTGGTATCGTAAATCTGATAATGTCTGCGTAAAACCAGAGGTCCAGTGATTATGCCATTCTCGCCCTTAACCTGCATGAAATCATCGATAGGTTCACCGTTCTCAAGCCATACAGAGACAGATTCCGTCTCCATTCCCCGTTCCCTTAAGAGTTTTCTGGCTCTAAAAAACGACAACCCTGCGGCAGAATCATCACCCTGACCGCTGAGGATTTCACCTTCAAGCTGTTCATTGCGTAGCGCATTCTCATAAAGAGCCCGGTCGGATACCTTTGGCAGCAGAGAGAAAGACGGTAGCATTACACCGTGCAGTTCGCAGAATAAAGCATCACGCAGATTAACATCCGTATCAAGGTTGCGGGTATTGTTGAAGGCGGCAAGGACGCTTAAGGCAAAGCGCTTTGACTTGCCGATATGCGTCTGATTGATTCGCTGCAGCTTTAAGCCTGCCGGATTGATGAGCAGATAGTAATCCTCTCCGTTATGCGGAAAATGCCACAGATCTTCTGCCGACAGATATCCACCCTCAAGCAACTGTTGCGCAAGTTTTGCCTTAACGGCCAGAATAGTGTAGCAGCTGTCAGCGCTGGCATAAAGCTGCCACTGGTCAGTTTCATCTATTTTTTCACTGATGATCAGACCATCAGGAAGTTTAAAACCATCTTCAAAAAAGCAGAAATCATATTCACCGTCATCTATAATGAACCGCGTTTCATCAACGATAAAATCAGCCATGAAAAACTCCTCTCAAACTATGCTCAAAGCATACATTTTTTGTCATGACTTTTTACTGATTTTGAGAATGGTTTGCAACTCGACCTAATATCTCAGGGCTGTCTTTATAATATGGCGTGAAAACCAGAAGGGGATTTTATCTCATGAACAAGATTGCACTTTTTTATGGTACCTATACCGGTGTGACTGGCATGGTCGCACAGAAGATTGCGCAAGAGTTAGGAAAAGACAGGATTGATGTTTACAACATCTGCTGTGATGGTGACAAAATGGCAGATTATGACTACCTCATCATCGGCACCTCAACCTGGAGTATCGGAGAACTTCAGGAAGACTGGGATGCCTTCATGCCTAAGCTGCAGGTCATGGACTTTAACGGAAAAACCGTGGCTCTGTTCGGCACCGGAGATCAGATAGGTTACCCTGATACCTTCCTCGACGGTATGGGCATGCTATATGAGACCTTTCAGTACCGTGGTGCAAAATTCGTTGGTTTCTGGCCGACCACCGGGTATGACTTTACCAGTCCGCTGCCGCTGCTGGATCATGATCATTTTGTGGGACTGGCTATAGATGAGGACAATCAGCCAGAACTTACCGATGAGAGAATAAAAGAATGGTGTAAAATCATCCGCCCCGCTTTTGGGCTCTGATCGGCCAATCTTGACAAATATGCCCTCCACGTAAAGAATGTTAAACAGTGTTTTGTAAAAATGGGGGGTCTCCCCGTAAGGTATAACTTCAGTAATCGGGCATCCTCGCTGACGCCTGATTATTTCCTTGTAACGGCAGAGAATAACTGATATGCCGTTTTTCCTCAGGAGTTTTTAAATGAGTTCATACTCACGTGTTGGTTTTGCCACCAAATTAGGTGGTGTATTGGCGGCAGCAGGTTCTGCTGTCGGACTCGGAAACATCTGGCGTTTCCCAACTCAGGCCGGTCAGAACGGAGGTTCTGCCTTCATCCTGGTCTATCTGCTGTGCATTATTATCTTCGGCATTCCTCTTCTCATTGCCGAATTTTCTATCGGACGCCATGCACGTGCCAATGTCGGTAATGCGTATCGTGTTCTTGCTCCTAATACATTGTGGCGCTGGATTGGACCTTTTACGGTTGCCATTGCCTTTCTGATTCTCTGCTACTATAACGTTGTTGCAGGCTGGGTATTAAGTTATACCTATGATGCCTTTGTCGGCAATTTTGCCGTAAACACCTCCTCTGCGGATGAAGCTGCCAAGTATTTCCAGGAACTGTTTGTGAATTTCGTGTCTGATCCGTGGAAACCGGCCTTGACTGCAGTAATCTTTATGGGCATTGTTCACTTTGTTATTACCCGTGGTGTGCAGAAGGGCATTGAGAAATCATCAAAGATCCTTATGCCTCTGCTGTTCCTCATTCTGATCATGCTGGTGATCTTTGCGCTGAATATGCCTGGTGCCAGCAAAGGTTTGGAGTTTCTCTTCACTCTGGACTTCTCGGCCATTACGCCAGGTGTAGTGCTCTCAGCACTGGCACAGTGTTTTTATTCCTTAAGTCTCGGCATGGGCATTGTTACCTATGCCTCCTACTTCACCAAGCACGATAACCTTGCCAGAACGGCAATCAGCGTGGCAGTGATGGATACCATGGTGGCAGTTCTGGCCGGTCTTGTGATCTTCCCAGCAGTCTTCTCGGTTGAGGGTATGGAGCCATCTGCCGGCGCCGGTCTTGTCTTCATCGCCTTACCTAACGTCTTCAATTCAGCTCTGCACAACATGCCAATTCTCGCCTGGGCCATGCCATTCCTGTTCTATGCACTGCTGATGCTTGCCGCCTTAACTTCCTGTATTTTCCTGCACGAAGTTGCCACAGCCTATGTTGCAGAAAAAGTTAACATCAGCCGCCACCGTGCTGCGGCCTTAGTTTCCATAGGAGCTATTATTCTCGGAATCGGTTGCTCACTGTCCATGGGTCCGTGGAGCAGTTTCACTGTATTCGGTCTGAATATGTTCGACCTGTTCGATACAGTTACCGCAAAATATATGCTGCCTATTTCAGGAGCTTTTGCCGCACTGTTTGTCGGTTGGAAGTTATCAACACGTCAGCTGTGGACAGAACTTACCTCTTACGGTTATGTCAGATTCTCCGTCCTGGCCCTCAAAGCCTTCCTGCTTGATATGAAAATCATTTCACCGGTGCTTATTTTCCTGATTATGGTTTCTCAGATCATCGGCTTTGTTTAAGACCTGACCACCTTTTGTGAAGCCTTCTGCTTCCTGGTGGAAGGCTTTTTTCTACATAATGCACACTGAGACGAAAAAAACAGTCTTCGCTTCAGAAACCTTACCGTTTTTTCCGAACCTGTTCCATCTGCGAGAATAAAGAATCAGCCATCGAAGATAAAAAGTCCTCATTCATTTTTTTACTGTCATAAGACTTCACATCCTCGCCCATTCTGACCTTCACAATATTCTCGGCAGGTAGTTCATCAAGGAAGCGGCTGGGCAGAGTCGGAGATTTATTCAGACCTGTACCAAGATAAAGACAGCGGCAGAGATTAAGTTCCCTTCTGGCTCTTGTTATCCCCACATACGCAAGTCTCCTCTCTTCGGCTATTCCTCCCCTGACGTCAAAACTGTTGCGATGCGGTAACACCCCTTCCTCAAAACCTATCAGGTATACATAGGGAAATTCAAGACCTTTTGAGGCGTGTAAAGTCATAAGCTGTACGGCATCAGCATCCGCGCCGTCATTCTGACGGTTCATCATTTCCCTAAGACCGAGTTTGTCTACAGCGGCGTCAAAACTTAACGGTTCCTCTTCTCTGCCTCCCTTCACCATGTCCTGAATCCAGGACATGAGCATCTGGGCATTGGCTAATCTGAAACTCTTTGCTGCCTTTGAATCGGTAGAAGCTTCTATATAGCGCTCATATTCAACCAAGGAGAGGAGATTATTAGCCAGTTTTTCGTCTTCATACGAAAGAAAGCACTGTCTTAGTCTTACCACCAGTCTGATAAATTCACTCAGTGATTTTTTCTGCTTTTCAAGAAGATTTCTGGTAATGGCTGCATCTGTTGCACAGGCATACAGTGACAGTCCAGTCTTGCGGGCAGCATCAGAGAGAATGGACAGCGTTTCCGTACCGATACCCCTTCTTGGAATATTGATGATACGCAGCAGTGCCACATCGTCATGGGGATTGCAGATAAGACGGCACCATGCCATCACATCCTTAACCTCACGCTGCTCAAAGAAACTGGAACCGCCGGAAATAACGACCGGAATTCTTGCCTGCCTGAATTCTTTTTCCAGCAGTCTGGACTGGAAATTACCTCGATATAAAACGGCAAAGTCATTCCACCTGCATTTACGCTCGTAATGCATTCCGTAGATTTCACTGACAATAAAAGCCGCCTCATCCTGTTCATCACGGTGAGTGCGGACATAAACCTTAGATCCGTCACCAAGATCGGTATACAGTCTTTTGGTATACAGATGGTCGTTATAGGCAATCAGACCGTTGGCACATTTAAGAATATGTCCTGTGGAGCGATAATTCTGCTCCAGTTTGATAACCTTAAGATTACTGTATTCTTTGGATAATTTGTCTATATTCTGCGGACTTGCCCCGCGCCAGGCATAAATTGACTGGTCATCATCACCCACGACGGTAAACCTGTTAGAGCCACGGGTAAGCAGTTTCAGCAGTTCATACTGGGTGTCGTTGGTATCCTGATATTCATCAACCAGCATATATCTAAACCAGTTACACCAGCGCTCTCCGGCCTCAGGATCGGTTCTGAGAAGTTTAGTGGTTTTAAAGATCAGGTCCTCAAAATCAATAGCGTTACAGGCCTGCAGATATTCTTCATACAAGGCATATATCTGCGTACGGACCTGATCCTGATGCAGGTCCTCAGGAGACAGCATTTTGCTTTTCAGTCTGGCGATGGTAACTGCATATTCCTCAACAACCGAGCGCTCGCTGCTTTTTTCAATAAGTCCCGGGAATTCATCCTTGATGATATCTCCTATAATCTTCTGGGAATCGTATTCATCAAAAAGG
Source organism: Succinivibrio sp. (assembly GCA_017635415.1). Lineage (GTDB taxonomy): Bacteria > Pseudomonadota > Gammaproteobacteria > Enterobacterales > Succinivibrionaceae > Succinivibrio. The sequence goes on from JAGBLM010000111.1 coordinate 10,038, forward strand.
GAAAAATGCTTACCCAGATTCACCCTGCGGTGTTCCTTCTGCAGTATCTGCAGGCCGAGAGAATGAAAGGTCGAAATGACAATCTGTCGAGCGGCCTCAGTTCCCAATTCCCTGCTGACACGCTCTCGCATCTCTGCGGCAGCCTTGTTGGTAAAGGTTACCGCACCGATGCGTTCCGGAGGGATACCATGTTTTCTGATCAGGGTAACTATCTTGGTCGTGATTACCCTGGTCTTACCGGAGCCGGCTCCGGCCAAGACCAGACACGGACCATCAATATAATCAACGGCCTGTTGCTGGGCGTCATTAAGGAGCATCAGTTCCCCGTATATTTCACAAAGTTTATGGTTTTACCAGAATCGTCCTCAGTGGTAAAAGAAAAATCACCGCGCTCATTAAGACAGACCTCAAGATTCTGAACAGTCAGCGCCTCAACATAGGAACTACACTTTGAATTGCATAAAACCAGTACTGGAAGGTGTGTCTTCTGACAGACTGCGCATAGTCTCTGAACTGCTTCCACACAGTGTTCAGCAGTCAGAACGGTAAGATCAACCACAGTTAAAAATTTTACGTCACCACGAAGTCGACAGGCGAGCATACCTCGTTCCACTGAGGCCGGAATATCTGAGGAAACCTCCAGTAATCTGGCCGCATAATAGGAAGGATCTGCCTTCACGTTATTGCTCCCGGTCATGCCGACTGAATTTGCCAGATACTGCCACTGTATGTCAGTGCCAGCATATATAATCGAGCAGATGCGGTCCTCTATCATACCTGAGAGCAGTTTTCGCAGCACCGAAGGCTTTCCGCACAGGGAATAGAGACCGGATGCTTCATCGAGTCTATTGAACTCTTCACCTTTACGCACCAGAAAAGTCCGTTCTGCCTGAGGGAGTGGTGTAAGAGTGAAGTTTAATAACTCCTCAAGATGCTCAAGTCTGTCTTTTAAACCCGCCCGATCGGCACACAGAGCCTCATTTACGTCCTTATAAGGGAAGGCGAGATTTACGGATCGGAAGTTGATGCCATACTGTCTTAATCCGGCAACCAACAACTTTTCCGCCTCACGTCCCGCACCATCAGAATCAAGGCATACATAGAAGGTTCTATCAATGTTTCTCTGGTTTTTGAAGATCTCCAGTGCCGCTCTGACGTTGCCGGCACCACCTAAAGCAACTGCTTTATATCCGAGAGTCTCAAGGCTTAGCGCATCGAATTCTCCCTCGGTAATGAATATCGCACCAGGTGCGTCCAGAGCCTGACGGTTAAAGAGGTCAAACGGTCCCTTCTTCCTCATCCTGTCCTTACTCTGTCTGTCAGTATTTCTGACCAGACACGAATACTTGCCTATCGGAATAATAGCAGCCCGCCACAACTGCTGCATTCCCATCTGGTCCATGCCACAGACATAATGATCGTCATATCCGAGTCTGAATTTACGGACCACCTCCTCAGAAATACCTCTCTGGCGATAATAATCCGTCTTGTTAAGCTGCAGGATACAGTTATTGAAGTACTCAGAAAAATCAAAGCGGGCAGAATCCCTGTCCAGCATCGAATCAAAAGGAACTCTGTCTCGTGATGAGAAAGAGTCGACCGCAGAGGTAATACCCATCTGATCGTGTCGCGGATAATCGTAATTACCACCGAAAACCACCCCCTGAGACGGGTTAAACTGCATCATCGGGCTGTTCTGACTCTGGTTTACCGGCGACTTTGACGGTTCGTCATTAATAGAAGATCTGACATGCTGATCCTCCTGATGAATTCCCCCGAACGGAGTCTCCTGCCGATGAAGAAAACTGTCGTGAGAAGCAGAGATCTCGTAATCATCGGTGATTGTAAAATCAGGGATCTGCGGTCTGGTTCCTACGCGCTCGAGATTAAGTCTCTCCAGGATTTCCGGTGCTACCGGTCCAATAAACATTTCATGAGCCTTTTTGAACTGGGAAGCAAAATCCCTCAGCCCGTAATCAATGCCGATCAGTTTGAAAATATCATATTCAGCATTACAGCTAAAACAGCGTACGGTAAAGTTCTGTTCGCTGTAACTCATGCTTGGCATACGATCAAGATGATCAGGATTCAGGCAGGAAAATTTAGAAGCAGGGTTTATCCCTTTGTTCCGCAGATAATCGGCAAGCTTTGACCTTAGAAAATCACATGTTCTGCGTAATTCATTATCTATCATGTTTATATACCTGGATTATTTCCGATAATCTGTCTTAATATCCAAGAGGCAGCAAGCATTCCTGCCGTCGCGGTCACTGTCATCGAAGCGCCGAAAGCAGGCAGATCTCCGCTGACATACCCTTCCTTTGGGGAGTAAACAGGCTTTTCACAAGAGTAAGTGCAGGGAAAACCAAATTTTGCCCCACCTTTGGGAAAGCTGTAATGCTGTCGCAGCAGGTTGCGCAATCTGGCAATCAGGGCATCCCCCTTGGCCTCGGCAACATCAGCTATCTTAAGAAACCTTGGATCTGTCCTTCCGCCGGCTCCGCCTGCTGTAATAAACTCTATTCTGTGGTGAAACAGATAACTGTCCACATAGGCTTTTGCCTCTATATCATCAATCGCATCAGCCACAAAAGGAGGACAATCCTTTAATATCTTGTCGATATTATCAGGTGTAAGTCGCTCCTTAATCGGGTTGACTTTGATTTGTGGATTTATCTGCACAAATCTCTTGGCCAAAATATCAACTTTATATAAACCGACTGAATCAACGGTTGCATGCAGTTGACGATTGGAGTTACTCTGCTCAACCCGGTCAAAATCAATCAGGGTCAAAGATCCCACTGCAGAACGGCAAAGAGATTCAGCAAGCCATGATCCAACACCACCCACCCCGATAATCATCACATGAGAATTCTGTAGTTTTTCAAAACCTTCATCACCATAAAGGGCTCGAATTCCCCGAAACATCTGCTTTAGGTCATAAATCATAATTCAGTCTCAAATATTTTTTCGTTATTTTATAATTTTTTGTTTGCAACCGCTATGATTCTGTGTATAATGAGCGCCACAGAATCAATGAGATTCTCAATGATCCCGTAGCTCAGTTGGATAGAGTATCGGTTTCCGAAGCCGGCGGTCATGAGTTCGAATCTCATCGGGATCAATTGCGAAAGTGGCGGAATTGGTAGACGCGCTAGCTTCAGGTGCTAGTACCGTAAAGGCGTAAGGGTTCGAGTCCCTTCTTTCGCACCAATCTTTAAGCCCAAGTTTTTCAAAAATTGTGTACTAGTTTTTGTGCACCAAAAATTTGCTCTCCAAATTCTGCATTTAATGAGGCTTACGGGCATGTTTAATCATGTTTGGTACAGCTATATCCTTCTTGTACTGTGATATAGGCTCAGG
>JAGBLM010000112.1 GCA_017635415.1 Succinivibrio sp.
AGGTGTTAACTTTGATTTGGGGGTTAAAGGTCATTATGGCGCCAAGTACAGAGATCTGTTTGCCAATGTTGAGATTAAGTATTACTTCTAGATTTGACTTTAGGAAGACTAACAGTTGAGTCGGCATTATCAGACAAAACATGTGGAAAAAGAAAAGATAAAGGAGAACCATCAGGCTCTTCTTACTGCTGCAGTAGCGCTGAATGATTTGATAGACAAAGCGGTAACGGCTTTTAGCATCAGCAGATTGCCAAGTCTTATCTTCATTCTGATCGTGGCAGGATGCTTTCCTCTTTATGGCTGCAGCAGTCCCAATACCAGTCCATCGGTACGAAATATACAGATGGTCAATCCGTTTATTAAGGCAGACAGTCTGCAACAGGCAGAGGAAGGCGCAAACTTTACGCTTTCCTGTCCTGACAGGTTAAGAGAGTATCATCAGGTCCGGATTTCCTATATCAAGGACAGACTCATTGAGGTTGTCTACAGTGACGGCTCCCGTAGTCTTCAGGTAAGAAAGGCAGCCACACAGACTGAAGATATATCAGGAGACTACAACCGCTATTCAAAAACCTCAAGTGTCCTTATACAGGACACCCTTGTGACTCTTAAGGGAAATGATCTTGGAATCAGCACCGCCATATGGGCAAAGGAATGCTTCTCCTATGCCTTTACCGCCTCCTCACCTGTAAGTCAGGAGTTTGCAGCACAACTAATCTCAAATATCCATTAGCACCACTGTCCGACTGCACTTTATCAGAACAACAGAGCAGGATCTTTATCCTGCTCTTAAAGACTGAAGGTACGGCGCTGATGGGATACTGCAGGTAAACAGCCTCCTCATCAGTTCCGCTATCTGACGTAGAATCCTGACGGCGCCTCAGAGAGGTTTATCATGATGTTCTTGCACTGCGTGTAGTGGTTTAGAATCATCTTATGGGTCTCACGACCTATACCTGATTGCTTATAGCCACCAAACGGAGCACCTTCCGGGATCTGGTTGTAAGTATTGATCCACATTCTGCCGGTTCTGATGTCAGACGCGACTCTCAGCGCACGGTTGATATCGCGGGTCCACACCGCACCACCAAGACCGTAGACTGAATCATTGGCCATTCTGACTACCTCAGCCTCATCCTTGAACCTGATGAGAGTTGCCACCGGCCCGAATATTTCCTCCTGACAGACTCGGGCACTGTTCTCTGATTCAATCAGAGTTGGTCTCATAAAGGCTCCTGGGGCAAGTTCTGCGATACGTTCACCGCCGCACAGCACTCTGCCCCCCTCCTTTTTGCCGACTTCTACATAGGACAGGATCTTCTTAAGTTGCCCCTCACTGATCTGCGAGCCCATCATCACACCGTCCTCCCAAGGCAGACCGACCTTGACGGCATTAAAGGCTTTAACCAGTTTTTCGACGAATTCATCGTACATGGTTTCCTGCACGAAGATACGAGATCCGGCACAGCATACCTGTCCTTGGTTGAACAGGATACCCAGCTGAGCACCATCAATGGCCTGCTCCATACGACAGTCGTCAAAGAAGATATTGGCAGACTTGCCACCAAGTTCCAGAGTAGCAGGAATAATGAGTTTTGCAGCAGCCAGAGCAATATCCCGACCTACTTCCGTAGATCCGGTAAAGGCCAGCTTATCAAAGCCGTCGTTCTCCAGCATATACTGACCCGATTTGCTGCCAGAACCGGTAATAACATTGAAGACACCAGCAGGAAGCAGATCACCGATAAGTTCGGCAAGACGCAGTACAGACAGGGAGGTGGTACTTGACGGCTTGAAGACCGTGCAGTCACCAGCGGCAATCACCGGAGCCAGTTTCCACGCAGCCATCAGGAACGGAAAATTCCATGGCACAATCTGCCCTACCACGCCGATAGGCTCTCGCAGGATAATGGACAGGAAGTTGCCGTCGAGCACACTGGCAGTTCCCTCTTCACCTAAGATCACTCCGGCAAAATAGCGGAAATGAGCAGCAGACATCGGTATATCCACATTCATGGTTTCACGTAGAGGTTTACCGTTGTCTACTGTTTCAATTAAGGCCAGTTCCTCAGTGTGCTCATCAATGATGTCAGCTATCCTGTTAAGGATAAAGGCTCTCTGTTTTACTGTGGTCTTACCCCAGGAAGCAAACGCTCTGCGAGCAGCTTTTACCGCAGCATTGACATCCTCACATGTCGCCTCGGCTATCGTTGCTATTTCATCACCGGTTGCAGGACAGATAGCTTTACAGGTGCCTCCGTCTTTAGCATCAGCCCATTTACCATCGATAAACAGTCCGTATTTGTGTTTGAGTTTTAAGTTTTGTGGCAGCATAAGATACCCCTCCTTATGTTTAGGACCTGCTTTAAGGTTAGGGTAAATGACGGCGGGCGCTGATTAGTTGCGCTTATTTATCAGAAAAATCATCAGAATTGTTAACTTGGTCAAGTTTGATTAGCAATATCTAACTTACCCGCCAGCGCCAGTGCTTTTTAAACTTTTTGCCCCAAACAGAGAGCGATTCTGACAGTCGTAAAATAGACAGTTGCCTGCTGCAAATAACCAGTACCACCCCAAGAAGGATCAGAGTCATACCAAGCCCCAGCGCCGGATAAAACGGTTCTTTGAACACCAAAATACCGATCAGCACCGCAGTTAGAGGTTCTAAAGCCCCGATTACCGCCGTCGGAGTCGAACCGATAAGATGGATTGCTTTTACCAGGAAAACCAGCGAGAAAACCGTAGGCACGATCCCCAGCCACACCGCAAAGAACCAGCCTTTAAGAGATCGTGGAGCGATAATGGAATGTTGCTCAATAAAGAGGGAATAGACCAGAATACTGAGAAGACAGAATAACAGTACATAAACATTAAGTTTGAGAGCGGAGATCTTAACTTTGGATTTGTTGACCACTATCATGTAAACCGCGTAACTTAGCGAGGACAGCAGCACTAAGAGAGCTCCATAATAGTCCCAGGACTGTTCGGTTCCGTCAAGACAGAGCAGCGCCACACCCGCAAAGGTAATCACTATAGATAACAAAGTGATGGCACTGATTTTTTCCCGAAAAAGGCACGCCATAAAAATCGCCACAAAAACAGGATAGGAAAAAAGCAAGGTTGAGGCGACACCCGCTGCCATATGCAGGAAACTTGAATACAGAGACAAGGCGGAAACTGCAAACAGCACCCCCAAAACCGCGACCAGACTCAATTCCTCCAGACTCAGACGGAAGGAGCGGTGAGAACACAGCAAAATTACACAGAGTATTACAAGTCCGATGAGGAACCTGAAAAAGAGCACTGATTCAGGAGATAAGCCTTCCTCGTACAGAAACAGTCCGCCAAGAGGATTGGTGCCGTAGCATATTGCAGAAAATGCCCCTGCCGCAAATCCCTTCAGTTTTAAATTCATATCAGCCTCCCTCAGGCAAAGTGCAGTGATACTCTAGGAAAATTCCGCACCGGAGTGTTAGCCAAGACCACAGATTCACGCTACATTTAAGGCAGTTCTTGCATACGGGATTTTAGCAGATCAATAAACCGTCTTGCGGCAGTGGTAAGACTCAGCCGATCTTTATAGCCTATGCACATTTTGCGGATCACCGGGGGATCGGTTGGTCTTAAAGAGAGATGATAATCGATGCGCTGTAACATAAGTTCGGCCATCATACTCACGCCAAGACCGGCCTCCACCATATTCATAATCGTGTAATCATCATGAATTGTATAACGGATATCAGGCTCAAGACCAAGACTTTTAAAAGCAACCAGCGGCTCGGAATAATGTCCCTCTTCAAGCAGAATAAACTGCTCAGACACCAGTTCTTTTAACGGCACAACCTCAAGAGCTGCAAGAGGATGGTTAGGAGGCAGAACCGCCAGCATACGGCCGTCCTTAACCGGCATAGTCCGCAGTCCGCTTACGGCATCAGGATTAACAAAGCCAAAATCGACCGCACCTGATTTAATCCATTCGGAAATTGAAACATAGTCCCCCTGCAACAGAACAAATTCTATGGCAGGATAATGCTGTTTGAACTCCTTCATAAGCATCGGCAGCCAGTGTGCGGAAATAGATCCCATCGTTCCGATACGAATGGTGCCGATCTCAAGACCTCTTATTTCCCGCGCCCGTTCCAAAACCGCACGGTATTCATAGACTAGTTTTTCAATATGCGGAAAAATCTCCTGCCCCTCTTTGGTCAGGGTGACTCCGTTTCTTGAGCGGTTTAAAAGTTTGATCCTCAGTTCATCCTCAAGCGAGGCGATCATCTGACTGATTGCTGACTGGGTACAGCCGACAACCTCGGCAGCCCTGGTAAAATTTCCAAGTTCCACTATTTTCTGCAAAGCAAGGTAGCGATTCATGTTCTCCGCCCCCATTTAAATCATTACATTAGATATTCTAATATAACAATAAGATAAATTTGTTTTACTTATATAAAAATTATCGATATATTTCATTCAGTAAAGAGTGTTGAACCTTGGGGATACTGTTTTTGGGGGCAGCATATGGGCTGGATGAAAAATACAAAACGTAACTACATTCTCCTGATTGCCGTATCTGCGTGTCTTATCTATGCCGTAAGTTCCGGGATCAGGTCAAATCTTGCCATTCTTTTGAACTCACTTGTCGAGCACTCGGGACAAAGTTATGCCGCTGTCAGTTTTGCCCTTGCCGCAGGGCAGCTGGTTTACGGACTGGTACAGCCTCTGTTCGGCATCATAGTCATCAAAAAATCCAATCTTACCGCCCTATCCTGCGGCGTTATCCTGATGGCTATAGGACTTGCGGTCACCCCGTGGTGTCACTCTGAACTGACCTTGCTGCTATTTCCTGGCATTATCTTCCATGCAGGAACCGGCGCCACCTGCTTTGGCATTGTAATGAGTGTGGCAACTCCTGCCCTAGGCCGCTATCACGCTGCGGTAGTCTCAGGTCTTATCAATGCCGGTACTGGACTTGGCAGTACCTTTCTGGCACCACTGATGAGTCTGCTGAACAACACTGTTGGTGTTGATATCACCATGCTTTGTCTGTTAGTTCCGGTAATGCTGATCATGCCGGTCTGTGTATGGCTGTCTCACCGCAAAAACATCATGATGCAGTCTCATCCTGATGACGGCGTTGAGAAAACATCCATGTGGCAGGCAGTAAATTCTGCGCTCAAGGATCGTGACTTTATCATTCTCGTCGTCAGTTTTTCCATATGCGGCTTTCATATGGCGATTTTACAGACCCATATGTATGCACAGCTTATTTCCTACGGCATTAGTGAACCGATAGCCACTCTGTGCTACACCCTGATGGGTATTGCCACCATGTGCGGAGCACTGCTCTGCGGTCTGTGCTGTCTGAAATTTGAGATTAAAAACGTACTGGGATCTGTTTACGTTTTAAGAGGTGTAATCGGCATACTGTTTGTCTTTGTGCTACCAAAGAACAGTATAACCGTTATCGTTGTCGCCATAATGCTGGGACTTACCACGGACGCCTCGGTGAGTCCAACCTGTGCGCTTATCTGCAATAAATACGGACCAAAACTTATGGCAATCCTGTTTGGTTTTACCTACATGTGCCACCAGATCGGTAGTTTCTTAAGTGCCGCCTTTGGCGGTATGAGTCTTACCACCACGGGAAATTACAATCTTCTGTGGACAGCAGACATCCTTCTGTGCCTGCTTGCCGCAGCGCTGGTCTATGCCATCAGAATAAAGACAGAGTTGATAAAGGAAAAGTCAAAGAGCAGTTATACCACCAGCAAGCCGACGGCTGCGGCTTAAAAGACCATACGGAGGAAATTCCCTGTACAGAGCAAAAAAATTTTTCTCTTGTTTTACCGGTTGTTAATGAAATCTGAAAAGATAAGATTAAGAACCGTTTTTTCATCATTGCCGGACGCGGACCAGTTTACAGTTTAACTTTCTGAAAAACAGATTGTTATTCTGAGAATAATATTTAATGTATAATTCAGATATACGCAGAATATTCAGATTGGCAATTTGTTTTAGTCCAGGAGACAAGTCGCTGCTCTCCCCTCCTGTAGAGGCGAGATTTCCGACTGAGTTAAGGTAAGGATGTCAGCATCAAAACAGGGTGAAGACAGGCAGACAGTTTTTCCGTCTGTACTGTGCGGACTGCTGTTCATTAGCAGTCTGCTCTCATCTGCCGCCCAGATTATTAATTCCTCAAGCGAAGCGATGAACGGCAGAAGTTACGATGAAATCATCCAGAAAGAGAAACAGTTCATTGCCAATTATCACCGAGACTTCAAATCTGTGGAAATGAAGCAGATCTGGCTGCAGCCTTCCTTCCGTAAGGAAAAATGCGAAGTTGCCTATCTCCCGCAGAAAGATGCCTACGACAAGCACCTGTTCCCTAGTTTCCGTATTTTCTGGGACGGTGACTGTAAAAACGGCAGAGCCTATGGTCTTGGTCGGCAGATCATAAGACTTCCTGACAGTAATTATGAAATTATTGCCCGCTATGATTCGTCCGACCGTCCAGAAATTTTCTATTTCAAGGATAATCTTACCGACATCTACTGGGTAGGTTCAATTTCGGCAAAACGTGTGGTGGCAGGACGCATAAAAGGCAACAATTTTTACACCATGGATGCCAATATGCCGGCGAATATCAGTTACACCTCCACCAGCAACATAGGTTTTGGGCTGCAGAGTTCCCGAGCAAAAATCTATCCCAATTTCGGTTTTTTTGTCGAGGAAGATGAAAACACCATTGAATACAGTATGACCAGCACCCATTCTCCTGACAGCGAGGAAAATGACGTTCTGAGTGGATACAAGGTAGTGCAGGACAAGAACAGCGGCAAAATAACCTCCTACGAGATTTTCAATGAGTTTGAATTGCATCAGATCATTCTGCCGCCACAGTACATCGAACATCTGCAGAAAATCGATCAGACCATCAAGATCCATACGGAAAATGCCCAGAAAGCAGAACAGGTTGCCCGCCGCCGTGTTCACTCCTATCTGCACAGACTCTGCAAACTGAAAAATACCTATGATTTATCCATGTATGTGCCAACCTACCTAGATCTGTGTGGCAAAAGAGACGAACTCTGATTATTCTTTATCAAGTCCCGTGCTCCAGCACTCATCCTCAGGATCGAGACTGCCACTCTGCTTTCTGATATCAGCCATCAGCTGTTCCTGTGTTCTGACACTTACTCTAGTGCCTGGTTTTACTGATTTGGTAATAAAAGCGTTACCGCCGATGACCGAATCGTGACCGATCACGGTGTCTCCACCTAAAATTGAGGCATTAGAATAGATGGTAACATTATCCTCAATGGTAGGATGACGGCGTTTGTTGCGCAGACACTGACCACCGTGTGTTGAAAGAGCACCTAAGGTTACACCCTGATAGATCTTTACATTGTTTCCTATTACGGTAGTCTGACCAATCACAATACCGGTACCGTGATCGATAAAGAAATGATGCCCCACCGTGGCCCCGGGATGAATATCAATACCGGTTCTGCTGTGGGCATACTCGGTCATCACCCGAGGAATAAGCGGCACCCCCAGAGTATAAAGCTCGTGGGCAAGGCGGTAAATGGAAATAGCAAACAGACCAGGATAGGCGATAATGATTTCGGCAAGACTGAAAGCGGCAGGATCACCCTCAAAGGCAGCGTGAAGATCTTCATTCAGATAGGCTCTTACCTTAGGGAGCTGACGCAGGAACTGCAGGGTAACCTCCTCGGCACGGGCATAGAGATCATCATTGCTGCAGTCACTCTCAGCAGCCTGATACCGCAGTGCCAGATAAACCTGTTTGCTCAGATGAAACTGAATATCCTCAAGCAGCACGGCAATCTCGTTGCTGATATTGTAGACCTTGAAATTCTTATCCCGATAAAAGCCAGGATACACCACCTTCATAAGGTTACGCAGACTGTCGAAGATAACTTCCCTGTCAGGCTGACAGAAAACTTCCTTCATGTTGTCAATATCACGACCGTTTTTATAATCCTCAATCAGATTATCGGTTATCTTTGCAATTTCATTCTCAATAGAACTCATTGTTTTTTCCTGTAATCATTGGCAAATACAACGACCTGTCATCTTCGCTTTCTGCTTGGGACTATGGTCAGGCAAACTGACTGATTGTCGGCTGTTTTATGAAATTTACCTGCAAAATTATAAATGAAAATTGCCACGAATCATCGACTTTATAACTAGAAGACCTCACCAAAAAGGATATCTATTGCCTTCTGACTGCGTCTTAAACTGATTATTTGCTAGAATGAATGAACCTTAAATGATATTTGATTGTTTTCTTTACTAAAACGACTTTAAACTGACTTGTTGCCGCTTAAGGATAGTCACCAGCATTATGTTCGCCGTAATTATCAACACCATTGCCATTATACTAGGTTCAATTATCGGACTGGTTATCAAACAGGGCATCCCTAAAAGACTTTCTGAATCCATGCTGCAGGGACTTGGACTGTGCACAGTAATCATCGGAGTGCAAGGCGCCATTCAGACCAGCAATATTCTGGTCATGATAGTCTCTATCGCAGTAGGTCTGGCAATCGGTGAGTGCTGCAGACTTGATGACCGTGTCAACCATTCAACCCAAAGACTGCTTGCACGGGTTACCAGAGGCAGAGGATCGGCAGCAAAAATAACGGAGGCTTTTGTCACCTCCTGCCTGATTATGAATGTCGGTGCTATGGTAATTGTAGGCTCCCTAGATGCAGGACTTGTCGGCAACTACACGATGCTGTATACCAAATCGCTGCTCGATTTCATCTCCGGCATCATGCTCGCTGCCACCATGGGCGCAGGAGTGCTCGGTTCAGCGCTGTTTACCCTGCTCTTTCAAGGTACCATTGTTCTGTTTGCCGAGTTTCTCGCTCCGTATATGTCAGATCAGCTGATAGCGGAAATGTCGGTCACAGGATGTGCACTGATTCTTGCCATCGGGCTTAACATGCTCAACCTTACCAAACTTAAGGTTATAAACTATATTCCCGCCCTGCTGGTGGTGCCAGTATCTTTGAAACTTATGGAGTTATGCAATCTTTGATTGCATAACTTAATCAGGATCTGCTGCTATTTTTTCAGGGCTTTGCATGCTGACTCATTATCAAGGTCACAAGCTTTCTGATAGTAGGTGCGGGCACTCTTTGGGTCGGCTGCAATACCTTCGCCATCTTCGTACATAATGCCCAGATTGTAGCAGGACGACGAAGAGCCGAGTTGACAGCCCTTTTTGTAGATGTCTATGGCAGAACTGTTATCCTCCTCAACTCCGTACCCCATATCAAGCTGATAGCCTAGATAAAAACAGCCTTGACTATCATTAAGATCGCACTTTGATCTTGAATACTGCAATTGTTTTTTTAGCATAGCGCAGGACTTGTCATCACCAGAACTGCAGTTTTTTCCATATTCTTCAAGGTCAAGATAGTCCGACAATTCCTGCTCTGTCTGCTCCTCAGAGTTCTGATCATCATAATCTACATCACCAAGACTGCAGACGCCCCAAAAGAAAAGGAATATGGTGAATATTATCCAGAGAATGAGTTCAACTGTGCGGGACATAAAGAAACCTTAACCAACAATATACTTTGCAACTGAGATTAACTGATATCTGCCGACAGTTATGATTCTAGCAGAAATAGAGTCCTGCTTTGTGTCAGTCAGCACAAATACAGAGGGAAATGAAAGGAATACCGTGAACAGTCACTTTTACTCTTCTAAGAACCAGTCCCTGTTGTTTTCCTTAATCTGCACATAGGTATGACTGATCTCATAGGTGTGTTTTTCAAGTAAAGAACAGGCCTCCTCAGTCCTTTTTTCACAGATGGCCTCAAAGATGGCGCGATGAGCGGCGACCAGGTGATCCAGGGACGACCAGGTACCTATAGACAGGTATCTGATGCGATCCATATTGGCCTTGACCTGCATAATGGTTTCCCAGACCAGCTCAGTTTCTGAAAACTGACAGATAAGTTCGTGAAAAGCATCATCCAAGGTTAAGAACCTGGCACTTATCTCTTCCTTCTGCAGCAAAGAAGTCTGCAGTTCAAGGTTCTTCTCTAGTTTCTGGCAGAGTTTTTGAAATTTCTTGTCTGGGGAAATAACCGACTTGCGGATGCACTGTGATTCAAGAGCGCAGCGAACAAAACAGATTTCAAACAGATGATTAACGGAAATCTTAGAGACAAAACTGCCCTTCTGAGGCAGCACATCAACAAGACCAATGGAGTTAAGCTTATTAAGCGCCTCATGCACAGGGTTACGAGATACCCCAAAATGTGCGGCAAGGTCATTTTCCGACAGAGCAGTCCCAGGAGCGATACGTTTTTCAATGATCTGCATGCGCAGAAAGTCATAAATCTGAGAACTCAGGGTACGACTTGAACTGAGTCTCATCCTAGGAAGCAGATCCTTGCTAATCATCGGTGTTTAAACCTCAAAAACCATAGTTTATGTATGTTTTAACATCATTCTACTTGTATTTCAGTATATTGTCTATACAAAAAAGGATTTTGTTAAATAAGCAAGATTTGCGACTTCTCTCACAACTAAAATACCAGTCTACTTGTATACTAGAACACAACAAAACATCGCCCTAGGAGGGCCTGTATGCAATCTTTTTTTGAAAAATTCGGACGTTTTTACCGTTTGGTATGTGTTCTTATTCTCACTGCCATGGTACTTATCGTCTTTATCAATGCAGTGATGCGTTATGCATTTCATTCAGGACTTGTAGTCACAGAAGAACTTTTACGCTATCTGTTCATTTACCTTACCTTCCTTGGAATGGTTGAGGTCGCGCACGAACGCGGACATATAGCCGTGACCATTCTGTCAGATGCGCTGCCAAAAGCAGTGCGAACCGCTCTGCATGTGGTTGGCTATGTCCTTGCCATTTACGCACTGTGGATCCTGTTCGACGGTTCTCTTGAGTACTATGCTGAATCTGATACCTCGATAGGACAGGTCACGGGAATTCCTTATCAGTACATAGTGGCCATCATGATCTTCGGAGCCTTCGGTGTCCTTCTGTTTTTATGCCGTGATCTGATTTTGGCTCTGCGCGCCCTTTTTGTTACCCATGAAGAGTTTCCGCCACGTTACGTTGATGAGGATTTAAAACAGTTCAACGAACAGCAGAAACGTGAGAAAAACGCAGGAAAAGAGGAGTAACAAATGGAATTCTTTGTCTTTATAGGTTCTCTTTTTATCCTCTTGCTGATGGGGATCCCAGTAGCCATCGTACTGCTTCTGTGCTCACTGTGCATGATGTGGTTTACCGACATGTTCGATTCGATGATGGTTGCCCAGCAGATCATGACCGGTGCAGATTCATTTATTCTTACTGCTGTGCCATTCTTCATGCTGGCAGGAGAAATCATGAAGGAAGGAGGCATCTCCTCACGTCTGATTGCCTTTGGTCAGGTCTGTGTAGGACGCTTTAACGGCGGTATGGGTTATGTAGCGATTTTGGCCTCCATGCTTTTTGCTGGATTGTCAGGTGCTGCTATCGCTGATGTTGCTGCCTTAGGTGCCGTACTTATCCCGATGATGGTCAAATGCGGTTACGACAAACCGCGTTCTACAGGTTTAATCTGCTCATCTGCCTTAACTGCACCGATTATCCCGCCGTCAATTCCACTGATTATTCTCGGTGTAACCGTTAATTTATCCATCGGTAAACTCTTTATCATGGGTATCGCCCCTGGTGTGATGCTCGGTGTAATACTGATGGTTACCTGGTTCTTCGTGGTCAAACACGACGGTTATAAAGATCGTGTGGTCATTCCATTGAACGAAGCGGTCAGGATTTTCTTCAGCGCCATCCCTGCGCTACTGCTGCCGGTTATCATCATCGTCGGTATCCGCTTTGGTATCTTTACCCCGACTGAAGGCGGTGCGGTTGCTGCGGTATACGCTTTCGTGGTGGCATTTTTCATTAACCGCGAACTTAAGATTAAAGACTGTCCTCGTGTCTTCTTCAACGCGGTCAGGACCTCTGCCGTGGTTATGTTCCTAGTTGCCGGAGCTTATCTTGTCGGCTGGCTTATCACCATGGCACAGGTACCAGATCAGATCTGTGAACTCTTAAAAGATCTTGTCAGCCGTCCGATGCTGCTGCTTGTGGTACTGAATATTGTCTTCATCGTTCTGGGTATGGTCATGGATATCACCCCGATTATCCTGATTTTTGCTCCAGTGTTCTTCCCGCTTATTCAGGCAGCACACATTGATCCATACTATTTTGCCCTACTGATGGTTATTAACCTGTCAATAGGACTTATTACCCCGCCAATGGGTTCCGTACTCTTTGTCGGATGCAGCGTCAGCAAACTTGCCATACAGAAACTGGTGAAGGGAATATTGCCTTTCATGCTTGCTGAGCTTGGTTACCTGATTCTGATCATTGTCTTCCCGCAGTTCATTACTGTCCCGGCAGGATGGATGATGGAATAGCTATTTCAAAACATAAACTAGGAGTATTTCAACATGAAAAAATTAAATGTTTTAGCAGCAGCACTGACCGCCGCAGCCCTGATGACTATGTCATCTGGTGCTTTTGCCAAAACCTACAACATTAAGGTCGGTACCTTTGCAGGTCCAGATCATCCTGTAACTGCCGCTATTAACTATTTCAAGGAAAACATTGAAAAAGAGTCCAACGGTCAGATCAAGGTTCAGCACTTCCCTAACAATCAGTTAGGGCCTGAGGCTGCGGTTATCGATCAGATTAAGCGAGGAACCATCCAGATGGCTGTAACAGGTTCTCAGATTAAAAAAGATGAACCTAATGTCGGTCTGTCTGATGCCCCATACCTTATTCACTCCTGGGCTCAGGCTCGTGCCGTCTATGATGATGAAGGCGTAAAAATCATGTCCGGCAACTACGAGCAGAACACCGGTGTAAAGATTGTAGGCTACATGGTAAACGGCTTCCGCGAACTGTCTTCAAACCGTCCTGTTACCACCATGGACGAACTTAAGGGCCTTAAGATCCGTATTCCAAACAATGAAATCCACGTTCATCTGTTTGAGGCCTTAGGTACCAACAATGTGATGATGCCACTGCCAGAGGTTTACAACGCTCTTGAAACCCATATGATTGACGGTCAGGAAAATCCATATGCAACCATTCTTGCTTCTGGTTTCCACGAGGTTCAGTCTGATATCTTGGAGACCCGTCATATGTTTGCTATTGCTCCGTTCCTCTTAAACAGCAAGTTCTACGAGAAACTGCCTGATGACCTGAAAGCTCTGGTTGACAAATGGACCAAGAAGACCGTGGAATACAACTGGGAAATCTCAGAGAAGAATGATAACGACTGCAAGCAGGCTCTTATCGACAAGGGCGTAAAGGTTCATGAAATGACTCCTGAAATGCAGAAGGCTATCGATGAAAAGATGGGTGACTTCTACAAGTGGTTCAGCACCATTATTCCTGATGCCCAGAAGTGGATCGACCACTGCAAGGCTCGTGAAAACGCTAAATAATCCCAGCATGACGTGATTTACATAATCACCTAATTTTATAGCCTGCCCTGTGCAGGCTTTTTTTATATCTTTTTTCTTCCGCTCAGGTTTGTTAAAACTCACATTTTTAACATACAGAATTATAGATTAAGAATATATAATTCTGGATAGCGGTAAAATCAACAGACAATACATAAAAAATCAAATAAAGATCTCTCTAATATCAAAAGATATTTAGTTATCACTATTATTCAAGTCAAGCCTAAACATAAGGAGTTTATATGTCTTTGGATATGTCACCCAATGAGAGACTGCAGTTTTTTCCTCATAGAATTAACAGATTCGCTTTAACCGGTAAAAAAACAATAATCGCCCTTGCCATATCTGTGGCGTTAATGAGTCAGTCAGCCCTAGCGGTACAGGTCAGGTAAGTCTTGCCGATGAAGACGGCGACGGTTTTAAGGATACGCTAACCTATAAAGTTCTAGACTGCCACCTCAAAGATGCGGCACCTCAGACCCACACCGCCGCAATGACCTCCTCTGCGGCAGCACTGGCCCTCAATCAGGGGGCCGATACCGCCTCTGCCGCGCTCTCTAATCTTGCCACCTCAGGCATCAGAGACGTACAGGCCTTCTCTGCCGTAGGAGGTGGTGCGGCAAGAGTGGAGACCGGTTCCCATGTCAATATATCTTCCTTGAACTTCTCAGTCGGTATTGGAGATAATCATGAAAGTTACGAAGGAGCCTTTTTACTATTTTACAGAAGAAATCTGACTCCTTTCAAAAGGCAAATCAATACTGTTGTCTGCCTGCGTGGCAGACATGAACTCCAGTCTTAATGAGATTCAGAAAAATCCTCAGGATTTAGACCATAGCAGTCAGCCACCAGTTTATCAATCTGTCTGATAAGGGGTGCCCTTTGTTCCTCATCACAGTTCTCAACTTTAACTACCAGTGAGGCGATTTCCTGCTGAACCTTAAGACTCGCTACTGCTATAGGCAGTTTTTCAAGCTGAGAGCGCAGGACCTTCATGGTGTGAAAGGACTTTTTAAAGTAGAACCTAACGACCGAGGAATTGAGCACTGCCACCAGATATTCAGGGAGAAGTTCTGCTGACGTTGGAATAATGAAATTGCAGCTGTTCAGGCTCAGTCTTCCCTCCCGGTCAAGCGCTGCTATAGGATAGTTTGCGATGAAACGGTAGACTATTTTAGGTTTGGTGCGGTACAGTTCTTCACGCGCCGCCTGCTGGAGTTTTTCTCTGTCAAAAATCAGGAATTTTTCAGACTCCTTTATTCTGTACGGTTCAAGATCGGTGCCGCGCAACACCGGATCTGCACCTGCCACTCTCTGTGACAACAAAAGATTCTTGTTATCTCCTGTGACAATACCAAGCCCAAAGGTTGCGTTACCCTTAAGTAAGATCTGATTGGGGACAGCCTCTATTCGGTCAAGCAGAGACTGGGTCTCACTGCTGATGCGGAAATTAAAATCAAGAGGATCATCCTTTTCAACCTCGTAACAGTGACCGGAATCTTCAAGCGAAACAGAAATCTTGTGAGGTTTAAACCCCTCCTCACTCTTTTTGAGGGTCAGAACTACACTCGGACACTGTACCGCGTGAAAAGCTTCGCCAAGATAGGCAACTGATGCTACGTTAGCCTTTTTGGCCATAATATCGCGAATCTGCTGATGGGATTTCACGTTCAGCAGGGATTCTGGCAGCACAAAACGCATCAGTCCCCCCTCGGGAAGCAGATCAAGCGCTCTCTCCACAAACAGGTCGGCAAAGCAGGGATGCCCCTTACGCGCGCCCTCAAGTTCTTGAGCATACTTTCTCTCAAGTAAGAGGTTATCGCAGATATTCCACGGAGGATTGCCCAGAATAACCTGCGCAGGAGGAAGATTGACACTGATAAGTGTATCCTCCTGCCGTAAATGGTCCTTTAAAAAATCCTCATCAACCATACCGGTATTTAAAGCAAGATTGATTCTTGCCAAAAGCAGAGATATCTTGTCGATATCGCAACCGTAAAGAGTCTGTGGTTTCACGCCACGACGCAGCAGGCGCAAAAGAAAATTGCCACTGCCGCAGCAGGGATCAAGAAAACAGGTTCTGCTGGAAATATCAAGAGTCTCGACGGCTTCATCAGTCAGTTTCTGAGGTGTATAGTAGCGTCCGCCGCGCCGACGCTCGGAAAACTCCATCAAGGAAAGATAGAGCAATCCCAAAGTATCCTCAAAGGGAACATACTCAAGTTCCAGGCGAGGAACTCCCTGAAGATCACTGCACAGATTTTCAATCTGGTTCCTGCCTACCAGATCATCAAGCAGGAACTTCCATCTGCCAAGTTTAAGTTCACCTTTATACACAGCGTCAAGCAGAGACTGAGGAGAACTTAAAAACTTCTGGGCTACCTTTAATCTGCCTGAGGAGACGATAATCCGCAGTGAAGCTTCAACCAGCACAGCAGTAACCAGTCTGCCCGAACCTTTAAAAGCGGCACAGAAATCGGTAACATTTTTGCGATTGGGGGAATCAGGAGCTACGTAACTTACGTACAACTCACGCCCTTTCAGCGCTGATTTGTTACGACGGGAGCGCAATACCGCAACCCGCCCTTTCTGCATATTCTCAAGGAGTTCATCAATTGCCCTGCGGGAAAACATGGGACCATCATTTTCCGATGGTGTTTTTGCGGCGACAAGTTTGCCAAGTCGCAGCCAGTTTCGTCCCGTAGCAGGAGAAATACCCAGCAGCCTACAGGTCTTATCAAGGTTGTAGAACTCGCTTTTTTTTGATTCTTTCACATTAAATCTCCAATAGTCAGCACATTTTACAGAAATTCAGGACTGTTTTTCTGAGATTCTGCTTTTAATTCCTGGTAAGAAGAAAAAATAGGATCTTCGACCAATCAAAACCTGTGAAAGTAATCAAGGCAGGCAAGAAAGCACAGACTCGGATACGACTAAGCCAGAAAGACATGACCACATGAACATACCAAAAAAAGAAAAAGCGTGCCCAGAGGACTGCTATAATGACCTGTGAACATTAAGGAGACTTTTCAATGCAAACAGACAAAATCATCCTTCAGGATACCCACGCGACACTGCAGCAAAGTTTTGTTGACGCTCTGGCACAAAGGGGAAAACTCTATATCAGGAAAAAAATGACCCCGGATGAGTATGAGAAAATTCTCCCTGAAGTGGAAATCATGGTGACCTCAGGTGGTTCAAAAGTTCCGGAAGAATACATGGCAAAATGCCCCAAACTCCGCCTGATTTCGGATTTTGGTGTAGGTTATGACGGTGTTGATGTCGAGGCGGCAAAAAAACGCGGCATTATGGTTACCAATACCCCTGGCGTGATGAAGGATGATGTTGCTGACACTGCTATTGCCCTGATGCTCAACACGGTAAGACGTTTCGTGGCAGCCCACAATTATGAGCGTGACGGTCACTGGCTTGAGGCAGCCTTCCCCCTTAGCAGATCCCTGACCGGCCTTAAGGTCGGTATTGCCGGTCTTGGTCGTATCGGTGCCGAAATCGCCACCAGAGCACAGGCCTTTAAAACCGAGGTTGCCTATTTCCAGAGACATCGCGCCAACGTCCCCTATCAGTATTTTGACAATCTTAAAGATCTTGCAGCGTGGTCTGACGTACTCATCATCATTATGCCGGCAAGCGCCTCAACAAAAGGTATTGTCAATGGGGATATTCTCAGCGCTTTAGGTCCTGAAGGCTACCTCATAAATGTAGCTAGGGGCAGTATAGTTGATCAGGAGGCGTTGGCTGCTGCTCTGTTAAACGGCACTATTGCCGGAGCAGGTCTTGATGTCTTTGCCAAGGAACCTCAGGTACCGCCCGAATTTTTAACTCTGCCAAATCTTGTTCTGGCTCCGCATATCGGGTCTGCTACCGTACAGACACGTAATGCCATGGCCTCTTTGGTGCTTGAGAATATAGATGCCTATATTGCCGGTAAACCGCTCCCAACTCCTGTGCCGGAACTTGCCTGATGAACCAGACAGAACTTGATCACCTGCTCCGTCCTAACGTAAGCCACATCTGCAGATCGCTGTATAGTTTCTATCTGCGCCCACTTCGCGAGCGTGGACCGGTGCAGATTAACCTTGCGGATATCGCCAATTATCTAGGCGTATCCAGTCCCTTTTTCCCGACTACAGCAGATCTCCGTCTTGCTGGCCTATGTCTTGAAGAACTTGAAGCAACCGGTTTTATTTCACGAAAAAAAGCCCTGTCCCCGTGGCAAGGTGCAGAGGTCAGTTTTCCCTTCTTTGAAGGTCAACTTGATGAATTACCGCATAGACAGTTCCACATGACTGAGCAATGGCGTCCCAGTGCGGCATTTTCCCAGACCTGCCTTCTGGTGGGACTTGATCATGCAGATTTCAGCGAACAGGAACTCAACAGTTTTATCTCCTACTGGTCAGGTCGGGATGAACTGCGCAATCAGACCGCCTGGGAGAGAGCCTTTGCCCAAAGACTCAAGAAAAAATACTCGGCAAAAGTCGGCAGGGCTAAGGCTGCCGTAGTCACCAAAGGAGGCACATCCGTTACAGCACCTGCTATTCAGGCCGAAACTGCCATTCCCATCGCCGAGGGTTATCAGCCTGATAATTCTGATAATTAACTAAAAATAAGGCATATTACCTCTCGTCTGACGTGTTAAGATGTTGAAGTGCCGGCAGCCGATATAGACTGCAGTGATCTTTTTTTGTTCAAGGATTGTTAAAGTGAAAATCGCCGCCTTTGGTCGGGAATTGTCTCTGGACTCCCCGAAGATTATGGGAATATTAAATGTAACTCCTGATTCATTTTCAGACGGTGGCAGGTACAACACCACTGATAAAGCCTTAGATCATGCTGCCGTCATGGTTGAGGAAGGGGCTTCAATCATAGATATCGGCGGAGAATCCACAAGACCAGGTGCTGCCGAAGTATCCTTAGATGAAGAGTTATCACGTGTTGTTCCCGTAGTTGAGACCATCTCCTGCAGACTTGATGTTATGATTTCCGTTGATACCTCACAGCCTGAGGTTATGAAATCAGCAGTTGAGGCCGGAGCGCATATTATCAATGATATCAGAGCGTTGTCCGTGGACGGCGCCCTTTCTACCGTGGCAGACCTTAACTGTCCTGTCATCCTGATGCATATGCAGGGCAAGCCGCGCACGATGCAGATTGCGCCCCATTACACTGATGTGGTTGCCGAGGTAAGGAAGTTTCTTCTGAACAGAGCAGAGGCCTGTCTTACTGCGGGGATCAGAAAAGAAAACCTGATCCTCGATCCTGGTTTTGGCTTTGGCAAAAGTGTGGAAGATAATTACCGCCTGCTCGCTCATCTTGAGGAACTGGTAGACACAGGTTATCCGGTGCTCTCGGCCTTATCAAGAAAGTCCATGATTGGCGCTGCCTGTGGTATTTCACAGGCCGACTTGAGAGTTACAGGTTCTGTTGCTGGCGCCTTAATCAGCGTTATGAAAGGAGCCTGTCTGGTCAGAGTTCACGATGTGGCGCAAACCAGAGAGGCACTTGACGTCTACAGAGCCACCAGGAACTCTTTCTAAGCCTGAATCAGCATAGTCAGCAGGAATTGCGCAAATAATCTAGATCTCTTCAAGCGGAGCTTTAAAGGAAAGTGTCCTCACCTGCGGCAGGGAATCAAATTTTACCTTGTACTCACCGTCTGCTTTATTGATCTGTTCGATAACACCAGGACCGAATACCTCGTGGAAAACCCTTTGCCCCAGGGAAAAATGCTGTTCGGCAAGTTCCACGCCTTCGTGTATGGTGAAAAGTTCCGGTACCTTGCCCACCATACAGATTTCATCCTCACGCAGATCGGCAAGGAAACGGGACGGACCTCTGGTGACGTTATTATGCACAAAGCCCTGAGAAACAGTCATAAAAAGCTGCAGTCGGGCTCTTGTCATAGCCACATACATCAGCCGGCGCTCTTCTTCAAGATCTGAATAGGTTGAAGATTTAACAGATGGGAAAATGCCCTCATTAAGACCGACGAGGAAAACATAGTCAAACTCCAGTCCCTTGGCGTTATGCACCGTCATCAACTGCACCTTGCCTTTGGTATCATCATAGGTTTCCGTGTAAAACAGAGCCATTTCGCGGATAAAATCGGCAACTGTAGTGCGCTCGCCCTGGGTGCTCTCAAAATTATCGGCCATCTGTCTTAAGGCCCCGAGACTTGCCACACGCTCCTTTTCACCACCGCTCTTTAGCGCCTCCTCATAGCCAAAAGTATTGATAACCTTTTCAAGCGCCGTGACAGGACCGAGCCGTCCTGCTACTCCATCATGCAGAGAGTGCACTCCTTCGATAAATAGTCTGATCCCGCACCTTGAGGTAATATCGTCATTATCTTTGAGAGCATATAAGGCAGTAAACAGACTGCAGTCGTGTTCGGTGGCATATTTTTCCACACGCTCAAGACGTTTGAGTCCAAAGCCGCGGCGAGGAACATTTATGACTCGGCGTAAGGCTGTATCATCGTCAGGATTCAGACATACTCTCAGATAAGCCATCACATCCTTGATTTCCCGACGCTCAAAGAAACTGATGTCACCGAGTACACGGTAAGGAATAGAGTGTTTGATAAGTTCCTTTTCAAAGTGCTGTGAAACATGATGAGCCCGGTAAAGGATGGCACAGTCAGCATCAGGCTTTATTTTACGCAGTTCCTCTATCTCACTTATCACAAACTTGGCCTCCTGCTGTACCTCAGCAGTAAAGGCCAGCACTGGTTTAAGCGTCCTTAGGGAATCCTCGGCAATGGTAAACTGCGGATCAACTACCTGATGCAGACGTCCGTGATTTTCCATGGCTCTGAGCATCGCAGCGGCATTCATTTCCTGCTCGCGCTCCCTGGGGGTCAAAACCTGAGCAACATCCTCTGTTCGGACATCTTTTCGAACAGCTTCAAGTCTGACCCGTCCGGTATCAGGGTTATGAGCAATAAGCGTGTAGGCACAGTCCAAAATGAAGGGCTGCGATCGGTAATTCTTTTTTAGGGCTATACAGCAGACCTTTTGGTGAGTGGCAGGAAAACTCGTAAAAAGTTTTACATCCGCCCCGCGAAAAGAGTAGATGGTCTGATCAGGGTCGCCGACAATAAAAAGATTGTGATTAAGACCGCTTAATATTTCCACCAGTTCATACTGCAGTTTATCGATATCCTGAAACTCATCAACCATGATGTACTCAAGACGAGTCTGCCAGTGTTCTCGAACCTTTGTAACCGTATTGAGGATCTTCAGGGTAAAGGCAATAAGATCATCAAAATCAAGGACCGCGGCAGCTCTTTTCCGGTACAGAAAACTGTAGAACATGGCCTCTTTATAGGAGCCTGCCGCAAGTATTTTCTGTCTGAGTGAATCCGTATCCTGTGAGAGCATCTCATCAACATAGTCAAGTCTGGTGCTCTCAATGTAATCGATATAGTCCCAGCCATCCTGCAGGGAAAACTCCTTCCCGTTGATGCCAAGTTCGCGATAAATCGGTCTTAGCATCTCCTTGACATCACTGACATCAAGGACGGAAAAATTGGCAGGATAGCCAAGGTTATCAATCTCATCACGCAGAAAGTCACAGCAGAAACCGTGAAAGGTACGAACAAAAGGAGAAGTCATTTCACCGCACAGTTTGAGGATCCTGGATTTCATCTCCTCTGCCGCTTTATTGGTGAAGGTTACACACAATACTGATTTGGGCGATAACCCCAAAGAAGAAATAAGATAGGCATAACGATAGGTAAGACTTTTGGTCTTGCCGGTGCCGGCACCGGCAAGAACCCTCACATAGCCTTCAGTGGTGGAGACAGCAAGTCGCTGCTCCTCATTGAGATCATCAATAAATTTTTTTGGCATCTCTATGTTTTCTGTCTTACTTAATCTTAGGTCCGTTTGAGATCCTGCAAAAATCAAAGAGTTCCTTATCAAACAGGTGCGACGGTTTTACATTCTGCATAGCATGAAAGACAATATCCGCCCGTTTAGGAAAATTCCTATCCCAGCTGCGAATCATTTTTGCCATGTTCGCTCTCTGTTCATCCTCGCCAAAACCGCATAATCCCTTGGGCAGAAGAGGATACTGCTTAAGTTCGCTAAGTTTTGTGAGATCGCGCTCCCTGCAGTAGATGAGCGGTCTTATCACCGTCAGATCATCAGAATCTGTTCTCAATACCGCAGGCATGGACTTCAACACTCCACCATAAAAAAGATTCAGAAACAGAGTACACAGCGCATCATCCTTGTGATGTCCCAGTGCCACCTTATTCGCCCCCAGCTCTCTTGCTGCAGCATATAAAAATCCACGTCTCAGTCTTGAGCACATCGAGCAGTAGGGCTTGCCTGGCTTCACCTTGGTTCTGCACAACTCATAAACCGGTTTTCTGACTATCCTGTACTCAAGACCGGTACGTTTGAGGTGATCTTCAAGCAGATGCCACGGACTGCCGGGGAAACCTGATTCAATATGCACCGGTAGCAGAGTGAAATTTACAGGCGCAGATCGTTTCAGCGAAAGCAGCAGATCGAGCATGGCGTAACTGTCCTTGCCGCCTGACATACAGACCAGTATTTTATCGCCCTCTTCTATCATGCCGTAGTCACCGATGGCTCTGCCCACATGATGGCGCAGACGCTTGTACAGTTTGTCCGCATTGTATTTACGCTGTCTGTCCGAGGCACTAACCGCAGGATTTACTGTTGTGCCGGAAACTTCAGTCTTCAAAGGCAGTGAGTTGTCGCTGTGCATGACTATAATACTTTCTTGGTCGGTTCAGAGGTTGGCAGATTACAGACCACACTCTTGGGGGTAATCACCGCAATATCGCACTGCAGTTCATCAACCACCCGTTCGCAGATATTGCCAATCAGAGCCACCGCCATACCGCGACGGGCATGGGTGCCGATAAAAAGCGCGGTCGGGTTAAGTTCACTGCAGGTGGTCGGGATCACATCATCAGGTAACCCCTCACGCACATGACAATTCTCAGGCGCGATACGGTGTCGCTCGGCAAAGGACAGCAACAGTTTAAGGTTTTCCTTGAGATTGTCCTCATTTACCAGATCGGTGCTGAAACTCGGCATATCAAGAGCCAGCGGTGGGGTAAACGGAGGAATGGCATTGATGAGGTGTATTTCACAGTGCGTAAGACGCGACAGTTCCTGCGCTTCACGCAGCAGTCTCATATTGACCAGACGCTGCTCGTATGAATCGGGGTCGGAAAAATTCACCGCCACAGCAATAATGCCCGTGGGATTCCACATATGATCTTTGGCAATCAGCACCGGCACCGGAGAGTGACGTAATAACTGCCAGTCAAGCGGAGTGAAAATCACAGAATCGAGCATACCGTGCACATCAGCAGTCTTGATAATCAGATTACAGCCGTGTTCCTTGACCAGGGCCGTAATGTCAGGACCAACATCCTTAGACCAGATAACCTTCCTTTCAATCTTCACCCCCATGGCGTGGATCTTAAGGTAGGCATCAAGCCAGCGCTCGTGTTTTGCTATGACACTTCTTTGAATATCGCTTTCCTGTTCTACAGACAGTACACTGGCCAGATCTTTTGAAAAATCATTAACCGGCAGCACCGCCAGAATACTGGTTTCTATCTTTTTGCCGTTCCTAACACTGGCATTGTGGATCTGAGTGTACTGATTGACCGCCAGCGCTCTGTCCAATGCCGGCTGACGCATCTGACCGGGTTCAATAACCACCAGAATATTTTGCAGATTTCTCAATTTATACTCCTAAGTATTGACTTTGTCAGTTCTGCTTACAGTAGCTTTCCATCTGACTGCTGAGCTTTGACCAGGCTCTCTTAACCTTGCGGATATAACGGTTATGAATATCCTGATTGACCGAATAATGAAAATGATAGTTGCCGACTCCGCGCCAGATCTGACCATTGGCCTTTTCAATCTCCCGGCGCAGGAGATATCCCATCGCCCAGATATTATGGCAGGGGCGACTTCTGATATCATTTTTGGTCAGACTGAACTGTTTTAGTTCTGATAGTCTGACATCATTGATCTGAGCAGGACCACAGTCCTGAGTCCCGTTTGTATTGTTGGTACACTTGCCGTTAACAGGTCCCTGCTCCACATAAAGGATTGCATAGAGCAACTCTTCTGGCAGTTCAAACTGATAGGCTGTCCAGGCGATGCAGTTTCTCAGATCCTGATACTTATCCATAGGTGCGGAACTGTAGGCAACATCACGCCAGTGGTCAGCAGAACCATGACAGCGCATTACCGCAGCTTCTCCTGCTGACAAAAACAGAAGACTTCCTGCTGCACACACCCCAATAATGCTCTTGAAAAGAGGCATCACCACAGGAAATGGATTAAACCTACTTGAGTGTAATTTCGGTTTCTGAACTGCTTTCATATTTCAGCTCTCTTACCGCATTGATCAGCGTCCGTTCAATTTTGGACTGATCCACATTTTCAAAATGAGCCGTCACTGCTTTCGGATTAGGTTTAGGAACCTCGTGTATCTTAGGAAACAGATAACCGTCCGCGCCAAGATAACTGCGCACTCTGACAGTCTGCAGTACCGTACTGACCATAACCCCTTCGTGTTCAAGATTTACAGGTTTTAAGGTAAAAACCAGAGGTGTCTGATAGCCGTCAAGTTCCACAACAAGTCTTGAAGTTGCCGCCCCCTGAAGCTGCCTGATCAGAAGTTCTGACGCAGAGGCGGTAGTCTCTGCGCTGAAGCCCTGATTCTCCACTCTGACCGAGGCAATATCCCAAGGAATTCCCTTAAGATCGTAGAATCTGGCAATCGCCGCACCCATCTCGGGAACGCCGATAACTGTCTGCGGTATATATACGGAGGAGAGTCTTATCACGCCGGCACTGTCGTCACCCGGCACAAAGGGAGCAGAATCAATTTCAACTTCCTCAGCATTAACCTCAACCTCATCATTGGGCAGAAGCTGATTCTCTCTGATCTGCTCTTTGGTTCTGAAATTGCGCAGGGTATCAGGAAGTTCCGGCGGAGGTGCAGGCATAGTAATCGCAGCATCCACCGACGCCACCAGACAAAACAAAGCCAAAACCGCCAATTTCCTGATCACTTTTAGTACCTCAATTCATCTTCTGAATTATAGCAAACATCAGGATTTATGTCTGTTATTGTTCTTTTGATCAGTGTGTTAATTTACAGAGCAGAACCTGCTCTTGAACGTGAGGAAGATACGACCAAATCCTAAGCTCATGGGTGTAAAAACGGCGGAAAATACTGTTTAAGAGTTATCCTTAATAGCGTTTTTCAGTCGAATAATTCATATGTTCAGACTGTTTTCATTTAGCAGAAAATCAGGGGCTAAGGATTTTTGCGGTATCCGGCAAAAATCTGAAATAGAGACTAGGTTAAGAAAAAAAATCAGAAGGCGGTATTGACTACTCCGAACTTAATCCATGACGGAGCACATCAACTGTTTAATCAAAATTCAGGTTAAATTTATGCGTGCTGTTCTCATTCTAATCTATAAAGCAAAAGTATGACATGTTATAATCTGCTGACACGAAAACTGCGGCGCGAGCTTAAGTCTACCGCGAAAAATTACGGTTTATCAAAGAGTTTCATAGGTAGCGTCAGAAATAAGGTAAATGACTCCGCCTTTCTCTTTTATTTACAAATGCGCAAGCAGTACACTCTTAACTGGTTGTCTTTTTGTTGTTTGAGGTAACTTACATGACTGCACTGGTTCTTGGTCATAAGAATCCTGATACTGATTCCATCATCGCAGCACTGGCTGCTGAAAATTTATTCCGCGGTCGCGGCATTGATGTTGCTGCTGCCGCACAGGGAGAGCCGGCACCGGAAACAAAGTTTGTGCTTGACCGCTTCAAACTTAACGCCCCGCAGATTGTCAGTTCAGTGGCCGGTCATGACGTTTATCTTGTAGATTACTCTGATCTCGCCCAGGCTCCTGATGACTTCAAGGATGCTAAACTGCTGGGCATTCTTGATCATCACAAACTTGGCGATGTCACCTCAGATGCCCCTCTTGAATGCTGGATTCAGCCGGTTGGCTGCTCCAACACCATCATCAAGGTAGTTTCTGATTTCTACGGAGTTAAAATTCCAGCGGCTTTAGCAGGTGCAATGCTCTGCGCCATTCTCTCTGATACCGTGCTGTTCAAATCACCGACCTGCACCAAGACTGATGTAAAAGTTGCCAACGAACTTGCTGAGATTGCAGGTATCCAGGACATCAATGCACTGGGCATGGAAATGTTCAAGGCCAAATCAAATCTTGACGCCTCCCCACGTGATCTTATCTTCCGCGATTTCAAGGACTTTGATATGGGCGGCAAGAAAGTCGGTATCGGACAGTTAGAACTTATCTCTTTGGATATGATCTCATCTGACCTGATGGGCAAACTGCAGAGCGAACTTGATGCTGTCAAAGCCGAAGGACGCAACAGTGCCATTCTGGTTCTTACCGATATCATGAAGGAAGGCTCAAAGATGCTGGTCTCCTCCGACAACGAGGACATTATTTATCAGGCCCTTGGTGCTAAAAAAGACAATACCTGGATGAGCGGTGTCATGTCACGCAAGAAACAGGTTGTTCCACCTCTTCAGGCTGCCTTTAAGGCCTAAGGCGCCGCCTTTTCCCTTTATAAAACCTGAAATAACTGTTGTTATTTCAGGTTTTTTCCACCTTAGACCTTTACCTTAAACACTCGGAGCTTTATGAGTACCATCCCTACCCTTGGCTTTGTATCTTTAGGCTGTGCCAAAAATCTTGTTGATACGGAGCGCCTGACCTCAGCACTTGTTGCCCTTGGATACAATATAGACGCAGATTACAGCAGATGCGACGCGGTGATTGTCAATACCTGCGGTTTTATCGATCCGGCGGTTGAAGAATCTCTTGAGGCGATAGGAGAGGCACTGGACAACACCAAGAAAGTCATCGTCACCGGTTGTCTTGGTGCTAAGGCCGAACTGATAAAGCAGCGCTATCCTAAGGTCAGCGAGGTCTATGGACCGGGAATGAGAGCCTCGGTCATCAGAGGAATAATCAAGCATTTAGGACAGCCACCACAGAGTGCCAGACAGAAAGTCGATCCGTCAGGCGTGATCCTGACCCCTTCGCATTATGCCTACCTCAAGGTCGCCGAAGGCTGCCGTCACCGCTGTACCTTCTGTATCATCCCGACCTTAAGAGGACCTCTGCGCTCCCGTGAAGAGTCAGCAATTCTCAAGGAAGCCTCAGATCTGGTGCGTCGCGGGGTCAAGGAACTGCTGGTAATTGCACAGGATTCATCAGACTACGGTTTTGATTTAAAGAACAAAAGTTCCATCTCTACCTTATGTCGCAAACTGTCAAAACTCGGCCGCTGGCTGCGGGTGCACTACGTCTACCCTGCTCCAGAGGCTGACAGACTGGTTGCACTTATGGGTGAAGGCTTAGTGTTGCCTTATCTTGATGTGCCACTGCAGCATATCAGCACACCAGTACTCAAAAATATGAAACGACCAGGTTCACTGGAAAAAACCATCAAGGTTATAGAACACTGGAGAAGTTTATGTCCCGATCTTGCCATCCGCTCAACCTTTATCACTGGATTTCCGGGCGAGACCTCAACACAGTTTGAGGAGCTTCTTGGCTTCATTAAGGAGGCCAAGCTTGACCGCGTCGGCTGCTTTCCCTACTCAAATGTTGAAGGTGCTGCGGCCAATGAACTGCCGGGCAGCGTAGATCCGCAGATTAGAGAGGAACGGGCCCAGTGTCTTATGGAACTTCAGTCAGAAATTTCCTACGCCAAGCTTGAGAAACGAGTCGGCACCACCTGTCAGGTACTGATAGACTATGTTTCCGAGGAGGGAACTGCAGTAGGCAGAAGCAAATACGAGGCCCCTGATGTTGACGGCGTAATTACACTTGAAAATGTCCGCGGCGTCAGAACCGGAGACTTCGTACAGGCCAGAATAATCGCCCATGATGAGCATGATATGACTGCGCAGATGGTGGAAAAAAGCAATGCCGCCATTCGCTTCGCCGGTGTTTGACAAACATTAGAGAGCATCTGGATCAGGTGCTCTCCTATAAAGATCGCTCTGCTTTTAGTCCCCTCAAGACAACAACTGCTTCATCAGCAGGCAATATGCACTTTTTTTGTACAAATTTTGGTTAAAAATGTAAAAAACGCCAAATAAGTGCATACCTTAATATAATAAAACCATATTATTCGACTGCGAATAACGTATATAACATTAAGTGACAGACAAGAGAAAGCTATGCTAGAAAAAGTTAACCCTAAGGCACCTTTTGCCAATACACTGAACAAAGTTCCGTTCATTCTGCAGATTGCAGGAGGTCTGGTTCTTGGTATCCTGATTGCTCTGGTTTATCCTGATGACAAGACTGTCATTCCAACCATCGGCAATCTCTTCGTCAAGGCCCTCAAGGCTGTAGCCCCTATCCTGGTCTTTGTGCTGGTTTCATCAGCCATTGCCAAGCATAACAGCGGACAGCAGACCAATATGAAACCGATTATCCTGCTTTACATTGTCAGCATGGTAATCGCCTCAACCATGGCACTGTTGGCAAGTTATTATTTCCCGTCAACTTTCTCGGAACTTGCCTCTGCTCAGGAGGGACTTACCCCGCCTAAAGGCATCAAGGAGGTGCTGGTCAATTTCGTAAACCAGGCCGTGGAGAACCCAGTATCCGCTCTTATGAACGGCAACTACATTGCTATCTTGGTCTGGGCTATTGCATTAGGACTCATGTTCCGAGTTGCCCACGATGCCACCAAAAAGGTGCTTGAAGATCTGGCAGAGTGCGTCTCAGGTGTGGTTCGCATTGTGATCCGTTTTGCTCCGTTAGGCGTTATGGGTCTTGTATACAGTTCCTGCACTCAGGACGGCGGCTTCTCCAATCTGCTCAATTACGTCCACGTAGTAGTTGTGCTGGTGGTGGTAATGCTGCTTATTGCCTTTGTGCTTAATCCTCTGCTGGTCTATTTATGCGCACGCAAAAATCCTTTCCCGCTGGTATTCACCTGCATCACCAAATCTGCAGTTACCGCTTTCTTCACCCGCTCTTCTGCGGCAAATCTGCCAGTTAATCTGGCACTGTGCGAAGAACTGAAACTGCCAAAGGCCACCTACTCAATATCTATTCCGCTAGGCTGCACCATCAATATGTCAGGTGCTGCGGTGACCATCGTGGTTATGACCATGGCTGCAGTCCATACACTCGGCATTCAGATTGATTTTGGCTCTGCACTGCTGATGTGTATTGCCTCTGTACTGTGCGCCTGCGGCTGTTCAGGTATTGCCGGAGGTTCATTAATGCTCATCCCTCTTGCCTGCTCCATTTTCGGTATCAGCAACGACATTGCCATGCAAGTGGTTGGTATCGGCTTTATCATCGGTGTAATTCAGGATTCTACTGAAACCGCCCTTAACTCTCATACCGACGTGGTCTTTACTGCAGCAGCATGCATGAGAGCAGAACGAATTAACGGCGGAAAAGACTCTGAATAAGGACCTTTGCGGTTATTAAACAGTCACAATGCAGATTACTGTTACCACTTTTTGAATCTGCATTTTTAAAAGGAGTTTGACGAATAATGTGGAGAGATCTCAGGTTTTCCTGAGATCTCTTTTGTTTTTCGCGCAAGATACGGTTGCGAAGAACGAAAATCTAGTGAACTAACGAATTAGAATAAATGAATCAAAGAATAATATTAGGTGATGCAATTGAATTGCTAGAACAGATACCATCAGAAAGTGTAGATCTTATCGTTACAGATCCTCCTTATAATTTAAGGAAAAATTATAAAGTTACAAAAGATGATATGTCATTTGATGAGTATCTGGAATTTAGCAGACAATGGCTTACAGAAGCAAAACGTGTATTAACGCCTTATGGATCAATTTATATTTTTATGGGGATGAGATACATCTCTTACTTATTTAATATTCTCGAAAGAGAACTAAAAATGAATTTTAATTCCTGGATTGTCTGGTACTACACACAGGGTATTGGCAAAACAAAAGGCTTTAGTCCAAGACATGATGATATTCTGTTTTTTACAAAACATCCTTCCAAGTACACCTTTAATTTAGATTCAATTAGGGTTCCGCAAAAATACTATCGCTCTGTGAATAATATGAGAGGGTCTAACCCAGGCAATGTTTGGGAATTTAGTCATATGCATTACTGTAATGCCAAGCGACAGGAGCATCCGACACAAAAACCAGAAGGATTATATGAAAGGATTATTCTTGCTTCTTCTAATGCCGGCGATACGGTCTTAGATCCATTCCTTGGTTCAGGAACACTAACTCATGTTTGCCAGCATACTGACAGAAACGGCATCGGTATTGAAATTAATGAACAGTATGTTCAAATGGCAAAAGACAGGCTTGCAGAAAAGTTTACCGGATTTGATAGCTTTGATGAAAAAAACTTAAGATGTCCAAATGATTTAAATGATGCTGATTTTAGAATTAAGTATCTTGAAAATCATATCGAGTGGTTTTTGAAAAACCATGAAAATGTTGCCTATCGTTTCTTTGAGGAAGTGAAAGAAAAATACTTTGAAAAAATGCAAAAAGACAATCAGTTATGGTTTTTTAAAAAGTATGCATCATTAGCAAAGAAAAAATCTTAAGTTCGACAGTTGTACTAATGTCTTTTTCTAGCGCTCTGTATGGTAAGGGCATTAGGAATGCTTAGTCTGATCTTTTGTCTATATTGATTATCTCAAGCCCGGAGTTTCCTATGAAAAGCATATAGAGGTGGCAGAGGTTACCGATGCTGACGTTGAGGACCTACTTGACCGTATGGCCGAGCAGTATGACGGTAACTGCTTTGATGAGTTTTATGAGAACAGGGTCTTCTCCACCTACTCTGTCAATAAGTTTCTGAACGCCTTATCCCAGAAGAAACGTACTGTCTTTGGTGACTACTGGTATGAGGCCGGAGGAGTGCCATCCATACTTAAAAACTACCTTGAATCACGCAAGGTAAATCTTGAGAAGTTTCAGAACACAGAGATTGAGGTAGATTTCAGCGATTTTGTGAATCCAACTACTCTTCCTACCATGGATGAGAATGTACTGATGTGTCAGACCTAGTATCTGACCTTAAAGTCACCGATTGACCGGTATGATGACATTTATCTTGGAACCTCGAATCGAGAGGTGAGAAGTTCTCTCTTTGCCCTGTTAGGTCTGAGAGTATTCACGCACAATGTTTCACCTTACTTTGGGCAGTGGCAGTTTATTGTCGAACATGGCTCCTGCGAGGAGATTATAGGTCTGTTCAATAGCGTCCTTTCTGCTGTTTCCTACGATAAGTATCCGATAAATAATGAATCAGTCCTAAGAGCCCTGCTGCAGTTGTATTTGCTCGGCAAAGATCATGATGTCAGAGTAGAACAGCACAACAGTAAGGGGCGATCTGATCTTATTGTCAATTTCCCAAAACGCTGTGTGGTTATCGAACTTAAGTTCTCCTCTGACGGCAAGAACAGTAAATCTCTTTTAAAGGAAGCGGCAAACCAGATAAAGGACCAAGAGTACGGCACGGAAAACCTTGGTGAGCGCGAACTTATAAAGATTGCCGGTGTGTTTGATGCTTCAAAAGACAAGCGAAAACTAACTGTTTTTCAGACTGTTTCCTAACTGGGTACTATACAACCACTCAAAGTAATGATTACTCTTTTTTGGTGTCCACAGTTGATGGTAAAACTTGAGCTGACGCCTCTGCCAACGCTTTTTTACAGGCTTCAATTGCAGCAGTTGACAAGGTTACCTGATCCTCAGACAGATTTTTATTTGCCTTGATAGTCTCTAACGCCTTCTGTAAACGT
Organism: Succinivibrio sp.; assembly: GCA_017635415.1. Taxonomy (GTDB): domain Bacteria; phylum Pseudomonadota; class Gammaproteobacteria; order Enterobacterales; family Succinivibrionaceae; genus Succinivibrio. The sequence goes on from JAGBLM010000112.1 coordinate 31,398, forward strand.
GCATCCTGCTGAGCTCTTAATTTGTCCATGCCCAATGCTGCCGTTTCGTTATAGCCGTTTACTCCGCGCTGTGCCGAATCGGACTGAAGGTTTTCAGATGACCGCAAAGATGACTTTATCTTCTCAACCATCGTACTGTATTTTTCTGAGGCTGCCTGAACTGCCGTTTTGCCATTCACAGAAGGAATAGCGGAGGCAGAGTTTTTCTGACCTTTAACTTTCTTCTCTGAATTTTTCCCGAGAATAGTCTCAAGCGCCTCTGCCTTGTTGCCACTTTTGGCGTAAGCGTTTCTGTAAATGCTGCTGAGCATCGAAGAGTGGATAGTAATCATACTCAAGTCTCCGGCGTATAAGTTATTATCGGCAACTGACGGATCAAAATTAAGAGGATCGTGAAAACAAGTCACGATCCTCCCTCTTCTGTAACCGCTGCATAATACCTGCAAAGATTAGTCCCCACGAAGGTCTTTACTATCTCCCACCTTTTGCTCTAAACTGCTCGGCCTTATCGAACATATGTTTTATCGATCTGATGTCATCGATAATCTCAGGCGGGAAAGAACTGCTGGCATTATCATTTCTCTCCAGACTCTTGACCGCATCAAATTCATCATCAGGAACATCATTAAATATATCAGCAGGAGGCAGTTCCTCACCCTGAGTAGCATAAATCTCAATGGTTTTGCCGTGAGCCTTCTCATTAAATACGGCGTTGGCCAGAACTCTGCCTAACTGTCTTGCGGTGAGAGAACTGGCTCGGGAAACCTGATCTTCAGAATGTTCTTCAGTAAACGCGGATGAAACTGCGGTAATTCTCGGATTTACGGTCAGACCATTTAAGAGTTTTCCCGAACGGACGATAGTATAAGGAACGCCACTGGATCTGACCAGCAGTTCGGCAAGACGCATCTGGAAATAGGCTTCAGGAGCAATTTCGTTGGTATTGAGGAATGAATTGGCAGCTGTCAGCAGCACAACAGGGATCTTTCTGCCCTGCAGTGCCTTCATCAGGTTACTGAGTTCCTCATAATTAATTGTTTCTGGGTTGTTTCCCACATCCCTGCGTAAACCGACCTGACAGATGAGACCATCGACTCCCTCGAGCGGGAGTCCTAATTTTGAAACGTCAGTAAGGACACCTTCAACCCTGTCAACTTCAGCAGGCAGGTTGGCAAATTTTTCGGCATCCCAGATAATTGAACGCACCTTGTAACCAAGGCGAATGGTTTCGTCCACCACATAAGGACCAACATGACCGATCGAACCAATAATCATTACTGTAGGTTTTTTCATAATCTTCTGCCGGAATAATAATTCTTATACCAAAACGGTGCTTATCACACTGCCTGGGAACGTTTTTTCATCAGACGCGGTCAGTACACCGCTCCATTTGTCTATTATCGGATTTAATGTTCTTTTTTAGTAACTTTTTTAAAAAAAGAATGAACTGATTAGCGATTTTTTTTTTCAATCTGTTCATTTTCGTTTTATATAAAACGAAAATGAACAGTTAAAACATTTAATTATCAAAACATTAACCATCTTATCTGCCCCTTTGGTCTCATCTGTCTTGAAAAAGCAAAGTTTTTCCTGAAGAACTGAAAAAAGCTCTTAGTAAACTCTCCTAAAACTTACGGAGAGCCTATGTCAGATTCAGAAATCTATATTCACAGAGCCAGACAGCGTCTTGATGAAGCGCTCGGCACTTCCATCCTTGAGGCTCTGTGCGATAAGGAAACCTGCGAAATTATGGCAAATCCTGACGGAAGTCTTTTTTTTGAGAACAGAAATCGGGGCATGTACCAGAGCGGAAACATCAGAGCGTCGTGCTGTGAGAATGTTATTCGTACAGTCGCATCCCTGCTTGATCAGGAATTACCGGAGCAAAGTCCGATCACCAGCGGGCAGTTGCCGTTCTACAGAGTCCGTTTTGAAGGTATTCTGCCACCGCTTAGTGCCGGTCCGTGTTTCTGCATCAGAAAACATCTTGAGCGGACTCTTTGCTTTGAAGACCTCGTCGCCGGTCATATGCTCAGCAAAGAGCAGGCCAGTTTTCTTACACAGAAATTAAAGGAACGGTGTTCAATTTTAGTCTGCGGTCCTACAGGGTGCGGCAAGACCTCACTGGTAAATGCCATGCTGCTGATGATCGCCCACTATTACAAACACGAAAGAATAATCACTCTTGAGGATACTGCCGAGTTAAAGGTTCCGTCTGATAACTGTATTTCTCTGTATACCAGCGCTAAAGCCGACCTGTGTACACTGCTCCGTTCCACCCTCAGACTGCGCCCCGACAGAATTGTAGTGGGCGAGGTCCGCGGACCTGAGGCTTTGGATCTTGTCGATGCTCTGACTACAGGGCATAAGGGAGGTCTGACCACGCTGCACGCCGGATCTGCTGTACAGGCACTGCAAAGACTTATGCTTCTTATTTCAAGACACAAATCAGCTCCCCGGCAGATTAAGGGTCTCATAGCCAGCGCCTTTGACTATATCGTGGTACTGGACAGGACCCCAAGACCTATGGTCAGAGAAATAACCTTGGTAAAAGACATTAAGGATGACAATTTTGTTTTGGAAACTATGGAAATATAAATCATGAAAATATTAAAAAAAATTTCTACGACCCTTATCCTGCTCGGTCTCTGCTTTGAGGTCATGGCGGCAGAAACCTCATCCGGAGCCCTTCCCTATGAAGGTTGGCTGAGAACACTACAGCAGTCATTTACAGGACCTGTAGCCTTCTCAGTTTCCCTTTTAGGCATTATTTCCTGCGGTGCCACCCTGATTTTCATGGGTGGAGAAATAGGACGCTTTGTCAGATCCATAGTCTATCTTGTGCTGGTGATGACCCTGCTTATAGGAGCAAATTCAATGATGACCAGATTCTTTAACGGAGCAGTGATAAGTTCTGCCGTAAACACCACGCAGGAACATAAAATCAATCCCTCCACCACAGAAGAGCTAAGCCATTTTCTGTCTGAACGTCTGACTGTTCACTCCTAAGGTCATCATGCGTGTAAAAGTCTATCGCTCACTGCTGCTACCTAACCGCTTTTTAGGCTGCGACCGAGAATTGACCATGCTTCTGACGCTGATGTGCATTGCAGTCCCGGTTCTGAGTGCCTCACTGCTCAATGCCGTCCTCTGCCTTTTCTGCTTTGGAGCAGGACTTATGATGCTAAAAACCATGTCAAGAAAGGATCCGCTTTACCGACAGGTATATCTGCGTTTTCTGCGCTACAGCAGTAGAGTTTATCTCGGAGGAGCACCGTCTTATGCTTAATCTGCTCTTATGCACCTGTCTTGCGCTGGCTGTTTTATGCATTCTGATGCTTTTTATGGCCGTGCATAAATTTTCCCTGCAAAAAGCGGCTTCAGATGAGGTCATGGCGCTTTGTGCTCTGCTCCCCTATGCCAGAGCCGTAAATAACCGAACCATTATCTTAAAGGACGGTTCACTATGCACCGTCATCAGGCTCAAACCTCAGGATCTGAGTTGTCTTACCGCAGGACAGCAGGAATTTCTGCAAAAAAGGCTGGCCGACTTTGCCGCAGGACTACCCTCAGGTTTCTGCATTCATTTCGATGTCGTCTGCCGAAATGCGCTAGGATCTGCTTTTAAAGAAAGTGGCAATATGGTGCTTGATTACTTTGAAAAACAGCGCCGGGAGCTTTTTAGCAGAGATCCTGCCCTTGAGCGTGACTATTTTGTCACCATAACCTGGCAAGGAGATCTGAAAACACGCCTTGCCGCCATCTCCTGCTGTACGGACTTCCCGCATGAAACAGATGAAAACAGATTAGAAGAGATTTTCCTTAAGGAAATCAGACCGCTAGAAACAGCGTTAAGTCAGATTTACGAACTTATGCCTCTATGCGCACAGGATAACTTCCATCCGGCCTTATCCCATATCAAGGAATGCCTGACCGGAAGACTTACCCCCGTACATCACCGCACAGAGGAAAATCTTGATTCTCTGCTTGCCACTGATGATTTCTACAGCGGCTACTGTCCCGTTATCGGCAGCAACCATATTGCCGTTGTCACCATCAACTCCATGCCCGGGGAGTTGACCCCGAATATCTTAAATGATCTGGCAAAACTCAGATTAAGACTGCGGGTCTCACAGCGCTTCATTGCCTATGACAGTGCCAAGTCAGAACTTAAACTGCGGCATACCAGACGACTGTGGCAGCAGAAAACACACGGCATTTTAAGTCAGATCTTCAATCTTGAGGGTGGTGTGCAAAACGAGAATGCCCTGCGGCAGGTTGATGATCTTGATGATGCATTGTGCAATCTTGAAGGGCATGAAAATATCTTCGGGGCCTTCAGTTTCAACGTCATTCTCATGGCAGAGGACCGTCAGGAACTTGAAGATAACGCGGCCTTAGTCTGTAAAACTATCGAAAAAGCAGGTTTCGGGGCCAGAATTGAAACCATAAACAGCACTGAGGCATTTTTAGGATCTCTGCCAGGCAATCTGTATCCTAATCTGCGACAGCCGATGATTTCCTCTGCCATGCTTTCCTGTTTCATCCCTTTTGAGGCGGTATACACAGGAGAAAAATACAGTCCCAACAAACTGTACGGAGACAAGGCAGATCCGCTGATGCAGATCAAAACCATCTCTGGCGAATCTTTTGACTTCAATCTGCATCAGCACGACCTTGGCAATACCCTCATTTTCGGACCACCTGGTTCGGGAAAATCCGTCCTGTTGGGCGCACTCATGCTCAATCTGCAGCGTTACCGCGGCATGAGGGTATTTGCCTTCGACCGGGGCTATTCCTTCTACGCTCTGACCATGGCACTTCGTGGCACCCATCTTAACCTTGACGATGAAAGTTTAAGTTTTGCCCCGCTGCAGTTTCTTGACAATGAGGAACAGGTGGCATCAGCTGCTGACTATATCGAAACGCTGTGCAGATTAAACGGTCTGGAGGTAGTACCACTCCTAAGACAGGAAATAACAGGTGCACTCACCAAACTGCGTGATCTCAAAAATCGCACGCTGTCAGATCTGCATCTGCTGGTGTCAGACAGATCACTCAAACAGGTGCTTGCCACCTACTTATGCAGTGAGGGCTCACCAGGACTGCTTGACGGCAGCAGCAATCCTCCGCTGGACTCGCCTTTAACCGTATTCGAGTGTGCAGAATTCTTCAGTAAGGATGAGCGTACAACAGTACCTGTTTTAAAACAGCTGTTCAACCTTATCGGCAGAGCGTTGACAGGAGCCCCTGCGGCCATCATCCTCGATGAGGCCTGGATGATGCTCAAAAACCGCTTCTTTGCCGAGGAACTGTTGTCCTGGTTTAAAACGCTCCGTAAACATAATGCCTTTGTCATTATGGCCACACAGTCGCTGTCCGATTCCGTTTCCTCGGGACTTTACCTAAACCTCCTCGACTGTGCTAAAACCAGACTCTTTCTGCCTAATGCCGATGCCGGTTCTGAACTTGAACGACAGTTGTATCTTGAGGCGGGACTTGATGAAAAACAGATAGAACAAATCGAAAACGGCAGGCCAAAACAGGACTATTACCTGCTCAGGTCAGGACACTTCAACGGACTTAACCTTGAACTGTCAGAAGAGGAACTGCTACTGCTTGGCAAATGTACCAGAGGGGCGGTCGAGGAAATCAGCAGACTCAAAGCTACTTTCGGTGAGGAATTCTTTATGCATTTAAAACCTAAAAAAGGCGTCACCACGGAGTGTTTTCTATGAAAAAAAGTCAGGCCCAGGGCTTAAGAGAGCTTAATCTGATGGGACTTTTTCTGCGTTTTAACCTGCTGCCGATAACAGCTTTACTCATCGGCGGCGCTTTGGGTTTTTCAGGTCTGGCCGCCTACATTTATGAAACACAGCGCTCAGAATATATTCCCTATCTGGTCACGGTAGACAAGCAGGGAGCCGTACTGGCCAGAGACGAACTTAACCCAGTCGATTCGATACCTGACAGAGTTGTCGCCTGGGTCTTGGGAGATTTTACCGAGAACCTGATTGCCAGAAGTGCTGACAGCGCACTGCAGGAGATGCGTGTCAGAAAAGTTTATGCGCTAATCAAAAAAGATTCTCTGGCCTTTGAAAGCGCTACAAAATACTACAACACCCATAATCCTATGGATCTGTCCACACAGGTTAAAGTTGACATACAGAGCATAAAACGACTTACTGCCGACAGTTTTGACCTTACGCTATCTACCTCAGAGGACGGCGGTAAGGAGACGCACAGAACATCAAGAAGAATGATCATCACCTACAGAATTAACGCAGGCTTTCACGGTGATCTTGAATTTATGAAACTCAATCCTCTGAATCTGCAAATCGAAAGTTTCTCTCTTAGTGAAAACAACTACGGATAATCATGGTCTCTATGCCTTACGTATTTCCCCCAATAATTACCAGAATGCTTGCTGTCTTGTGTGTTCTTATCACCGAACCTGCTGCAGCTGAGGAGCTCTCGTTTACCTATGGCACACAGACTCCGCAGATCACCTGCGGTCTTCTCAATCTGTGCGATATTACACTTGAGAGCGGAGAAAAAATACAGGGGGTTGAAATCGGTGATTCAGCCCGCTGGCAGATTGATTCCATCTTCTCAGGACAGGGACAGAGCAGGACTGCGCATATAATCATCAAACCTATGGCTGATGCCCTGTCGACCACACTGCTGATTGCCACCAATCGCAGACTTTACCACATAAGTCTGAAGTCGGCCAAAGCACAGAGCATGACCTCGGTGAAATTTAAATATCCGTTCAGTGAGAACAGCGGTACCCAGGGGGCTGATCTGAGCGCAGTCGACAGTTTTACCTCAGTCGACGAGGGGACCAATATAGACTGTGACTACACTCTGAGCGGGGATGAGGAGATAATGCCCAGACAGGTTTACAGTGACGGCAGAAAAACCTATATCAAAATGTCCCACGAAGTACGGGTCAAAAGGATGCCTGCGCTTGTGATCACCCGCTCCAACGGGATGTTTTCGGATGAGTCTTTGACTAATGTGAATTACCGGATCAAAGGCACCTCATTTGAAGTTGACTGCGTTATAGATGAGGCAAAACTGATACTGGGCAGCGGCAGCGAAAGAATGGAGGTTTTACTTCGACATGGAAGGTAACAACCAGAAACTGCTGTTTAACACTCCCTCAAAACTTAATGTGCTCAAGTTTCTGCTTCCCTCCGGAGCATTGCTTATTGCCATGCTGAGTGCCCTGTACGTCAGCGAGGAAACAGGCAAGAGTCCCGCTGCGGAAAAATCGCTTCCATTGCTTGCCAAGGCAGATGTCGACAAAATGATCGCCGAACACAGCAGGAAAACAGATCCCGCACTTGGAAAAGACGTAATGGAAAAAGCGCTCCGTGCACTTTCCGCACTGCAGCCTGCCGCAGTGAGCAGGACTGATAATGAAGACGTTGAGCGCAGTGATGATGAAAACTCCTCACTTGACGATCTTGAGGAATTAAAACAGCTTCTGCTTGAGGAGAGTATGGAAAAGAGGAAGGAACAGGAGAGTCAGAACCTGACCTACGGCGGGGAGAAAAATGATTCTGCAATCCGATCCTCATATGAACAGGCACTCTTAGCGCCGGTCAGAGTCAAAATCAACGGCGACAGCGAAGAACATATTCTTGGTAATACCACCCTGTCAGGATCTTCAGCACCAAAAACCTCAAGTCCTCTTTCCGCCTATGATTATCTTGAACAGAACGATACAGAAAATCCTCATGATATTCAGTTGCCCAAAAACGAATTCTATCTGCGACAGGGAAGCGTAATACCTGCCGTGTTACTGACCGGCATCAATTCAGAGCTGCCAGGACAGATCTCCGCGCAGGTCACCACCGATGTTTACGATTCCGTAAACGGCAGAAAACTTTTAATCCCGGCTGGAACCATGATAGTAGGCCAGTACAGTTCCACCGTATCGATGGGTCAGGAACGTGTCATGGCCGCATTTACGAGACTGCTGTTCTCTGACGGCAGGTCGCTCAATATCGGAGCCATGCCCGGACAGGCCACTGACGGTTTTTCAGGATTTGATGCTCAGGTAGACAATCATTACCTCAAAAATCTCTATAACAGCGTGCTGATAGGACTCACTTCGACCAGGACCGTCAGTTCAGACCCGCACAATCGAGCCAGTCAGGCTGAAAGTGAGATGGCTAATCAGGCGGGAAATGCCAGTGCCCAGACCCTGCAGAACAATATCAATTTCACGCCTACTCTCAAGGTTAGTCCCGGGGCATTGTTCAATATTGCCCTTACAAGAGATCTTTATTTTCAAGGAGACAACAGGTGAAAAAAGCTGTTATTGCACTTACCGCTCTTTTTTTGGTGCTGAGCAGTGATTCAGAGGCAAAAACCTATACTGTTAAGGACAAGACTCTGATAGCCGAATCTATTAAGCAGCACAACGAAATCCTCTCTTTGTGGGCCCAAAACAATCAGACGGCACTTGAGCAGTTAAAAGTTCAGCAGAGAATCGAAGCTAGGCAAATAGAGGACGGTACAACAACCCACAAAGACAGCTGGGACAGTCTCATTGCCCTTAATCACTCCTCTGTGGCACTGCTTGAGGCTGAGATCTCCGCCTACAGCGAATATGCCGCCTTCAATAATTATCTGACCTCAAAAATCAGGCGCGAAAGCTGGACCCAATGCGCAAAACTTCAGCACTGCAGTTTTAAAGATCAGAAAAAGGCTCTGTTCTCAAAGGAGATTCAGGAGGCTGAGACTACGGCAAGACAGGCAGAGCAGGAACGAGGTTTTCTGAAAATGCAGCAGCAGTTACTGCTCTCCTACATGCAGGAGGGACATGAGGACAGAAATCCTTCTGACCTTCTTGATACACTGCTAAAAGTCAGTGCCATCAGTGCGCTCAGTCTTAATGAACTTAACCGGCAACTGAATCTTCTGATTGAAAGGCAGAACAGCAGTAGAACAACTGCCCTATCTGCCCTAGGACTTGATAAAAGTGAAGAACGGCGCTTCATAAGTCCTGAGGAACTCCCTTCTGATGAACACTTTGACCTGAGGATCGGCAAACATGTCAGATAGTCTCACAACAAAACTACTCATCACTTTTCTGCTACTTATGTTCTGTCAGAATGCTGTAGCCTTTGAGGAAGTCAATCTTGAGAGTTTTAATACCGTTACCACGGAATTTCAGGAAAATATAAAAACCTATACTGACGCCATCAAAGATGCTGCAACCAGACTTTTCTGGACGCTGCTAACCTTTTCTCTGATTACTACTGGCATTAGACTGATTTTTGTTGAGGGCAATGTTCAAACTTTTACCGGCGTGTTTGTCAGACTGACGATCACCACGGGAGTTTTCTATTTCCTGCTAGATAACGGTCCTGCCATTGGTGCCGACATTATTGATTCTCTTGCGGCCATTACAGACGACAGAAAAGTCGGACCTTCTGAACTTTTCACCATGTGTTCATCATTATCCGTAAAATTCATGAACCTGATCAGTGAAGGAAACTTAGGCTTATTCGGAAGTCTTATGCTAGCACTGCCCTGCCTGTTTTTCTTTTATGTTATGGCCATGGTAGTAGTCCGCTATGGAGTACTGTATCTTACCGCTTACTCGCTGTGTGTACTCGGAGTATTCGTGCTGGGTTTCGGGGCCTTCGGCTATACTAGGGAGATTGCCGTAAATTATCTGCGTAACATCCTGTCATATGCTCTGCAACTTATGGCAACAATACTGGTTTGCAATGCCGGTTTCAGAATACTCGAAAGACTGTTCAACTCAGTTTCCGAACTTGACAGACCTGTCGTAGTACAGGATTGTCTTATTATCGTGTTCACAGGTTTATTTATCAGAGGGGTGGTGGAAACTCTTCCTAATGTTGTCGGAAATCTGATTACACAGACTGGTACGGTAAAAGATCCTCTTCCCAAGAATGCAGGAAATTCAGTAAAACATATCATGGGAAGCACGTTAAGGCAGGCGTTCAGGAAAGTCGCAAAATAGAAAACCTGAGGACGTGAAACAATCGTATAAATCTAGTTTTGTTCACATTTTGATAAAGCAAACTCGAGTTGTTTACTATGTCTGCTAAAATGTTTAACTGATTTACTGATAAAAAAATAATCAAGAGGTTATTATGGCATCAACCAGGACAAAACCTACTGTAACCTGCCTGATGGAATGCTCTATTGATGGAAGACTGGATGAAGGCAGATGGTCGACCATGTTCGATAAGGACGGCGAAGGCAATCCTGACGTCTATTATGAAACAAGAAACAAAATAGATGCCGACGCCGAACTGCTCGGACGTGTTACTGTGCAGAAACACTATGCCAAGAACATCTTTAAGGCAGTAAGTCATACCATGCCTTTGAATCTGACTCCGTTCAAAGGGATCCGCAGCAGAGAGAAAATGCTGGCAGTGTTCGATTCCACAGGAATGCTGGCCTACGACTCCAACGAAATAGACGACCGTACGGTAATCGCGGTGTTAGGAACAAAACTTGTCAGTGAGGAGTACCTTTGCTTCCTAAGAGAGAAGGAAATCTCCTATACCTTTGCCGGGGATGACGGTCGTGATCTTAATGCGGCTCTTGGTTCACTGTATAACGATTTTGGTTTAAAACATGTGCTGCTGGCAGGCGGAGGTCTGTTGAACGGTTCTTTCCTCAAAGCCGGACTTATCGATGAACTTGATGTCGTAATCTACCCAGGACTTGACGGTTTAAATGGAATAAACAGCATCTTTGAATACAAGGGAGAAAAAAATGAAAAACCTTGTCAGGGACAGTCGTTAGAACTGCTTGATGTCCAAAAGTGCCGCGCCGGGGTGGTATTGCTTAAATATGCTTTCCACAAAGAAAGCAACTGACGTTTTCCCTGCTGAATATTGCTGATACTGTCTGTACGTTATCGAGTATGGAACAAATTTTACTTGCAATGTACGGAATTTTAGGTAAAATAGTGCCCGTTCTTCATAAACGGTGAGATGTCCGAGTGGCTGAAGGAGCACGCCTGGAAAGCGTGTATACGTTAACGCGTATCTCGGGTTCGAATCCCGATCTCACCGCCACGTCTTTTCGTTTCCGCACAGTCTTAATAAATATTGTCAGGCAGTTGGTGCTGATTTCAGTATCAGATATTTCTGTTTTTTCAAAATTAACGGTTCTATTTCGCCACGCACTACAAATTATTTGTCAGACAATGTTACTTATGTAACAAGCTCTAATTATTCTGCTTAATAATCAGATAATAATATAGGTTCATAATTAAAGTTGCTGCTTTTTTTATGCCTTTCAAAACTTGACCATCAAATTCAGTTTTTTCAATAAACTTTTTTCTTTTCATTATGTTATCTGTCATTCACAGAAATTATCACCCCCTGTTAATTCCTGTGTTATTTGAACGCTCCTCAATTCTGGAACATCAACAGTGGTGACTTTTTTTAAAAGGTCTATATTGATAATCAGGAAAGGGGA
>JAGBLM010000113.1 GCA_017635415.1 Succinivibrio sp.
CAAGCTCCCCGTTTTCCACATCGAACAGGATGGTGTTGTGAGGCTTTACCTTGTCCTCAAGGATGAGTCTTGCTGACAGGGTCTCAACGTACTTTTGTACGAATCTCTTAAGTGGTCTTGCGCCGTAGATCGGGTCGTAGGCGTTGTCGACTACGTACTGTCTTGCAGCGTCTGAAAGTTCAACGTTTATCTCTCTGTCGGAAAGTCTCTTGTTAAGATCAGCTACTATAAGGTTAATAATATTTCCAATGTTGTCCTTGGTGAGAGGTCTGAACATGATGATCTCATCAAGACGGTTTAGGAACTCTGGTCTAAAGTGGGCACGAAGGTCATCCATTGTGCTATTTTCAGCATCCTCGCTTATAGTTCCATCGTCCCTAATGCCATCAAGCAGGTACTGAGCACCGATGTTTGAAGTCATGATAAGAATGGTATTCTTAAAGTCCACAGTTCTTCCCTGGGAGTCCGTAACACGGCCGTCGTCCAGGATCTGCAAAAGCACGTTAAATACGTCAGGGTGTGCTTTTTCAATCTCATCGAAAAGAACTACCGCATAAGGTTTACGTCTTACAGCCTCTGTAAGCTGACCACCTTCCTCATATCCAACATATCCGGGAGGTGCTCCTATGAGCCTTGACACGCTGAACTTTTCCATGTACTCACTCATGTCAATCCTGACCATGTTGTTCTCATCATCAAACAGGGCCTGAGCAAGGCTCTTTGCAAGTTCTGTCTTACCTACACCAGTTGGACCAAGGAACAGGAAGGAACCGATAGGCTTACTTGGATCCTTGATGCCGGCCTTGGATCTCATGATAGCTTCAGAAACCTTGGTTACTGCATCGTCCTGACCGATGACTCTTTGGTGGAGCTCATCAGCAAGATGCAGGGTTTTATTTCTTTCGCTCTCAGTGAGCTTATTTACAGGAATGCCTGTCCATCTGCTGATGATGCCGGCAATTTCCTCATCTGAAACTCTTTCATGGACCAGAGTAGTATCTTTTTCGCCGGCTCTTACCTGCTCTTCAGCCTCTTCAAGCTGCTTCTTGAGGGCAGGGAGTTTGCCGTACTGAAGCTCTCCGGCCTTCTCATAGTCGCCATTTCTCTGGGCAATTGCAATCTCAGAGTTGATGGTATCTATCTGCTCACGCATGGCAGCAAGCTTATCAACTGCCTGCTTTTCATTGGTCCACTGCGCCTTCATGGAGTCAAACTGTTCCTGAAGCTCAGCAAGCTCTTTTTGCAAGTTAGAAAGACGCTCCTTGCTGAGGGAATCGTCCTCCTTCTTAAGGGCTGTCTCCTCGATCTGCATCTGCATGATCTTGCGGTTCATCTCATCAAGCTCAGCTGGCATTGAATCCATCTCTGTCTTAATGAGAGCACAGGCTTCATCCACCAGGTCGATGGCCTTATCAGGAAGGAACCTGTCAGAAATATATCTGTTTGAAAGAACTGCAGCGCTCACAAGGGCTGAGTCCATGATCTTAACACCGTGGAATACCTCATACCTCTCCTTGAGGCCACGAAGGATACTGATGGTGTCCTCAACTGTGGGCTCCTCAACCATTACTGGCTGGAAACGTCTCTCAAGAGCTGCGTCCTTTTCAATATACTGTCTGTACTCGTTAAGTGTAGTTGCACCGATGCAGTGAAGCTCGCCCCTTGCAAGCATAGGCTTTAGCATATTGCCGGCATCCATTGCGCCGTCAGTCTTGCCTGCTCCAACAATAAGGTGAAGCTCATCTATGAAAAGAATGATCTCGCCGTCGGACTCTTTAACATCCTCCAAAACAGCCTTTAATCTTTCCTCAAACTCTCCTCTGTACTTGGCTCCGGCAACCAGAGCTCCCATATCAAGGGAAAATATCTTTTTATCCTTGAGGGCAGATGGTACATCGCCGCTGGCTATCCTCTGGGCAAGGGCCTCTACAACAGCGGTCTTACCAACACCAGGTTCACCGATAAGAACCGGGTTATTCTTGGTCTTTCGGGAAAGGATCCTTATTACGTTCCTGATCTCTGTATCTCTTCCGATGACAGGGTCAAGTTTTTGCCTCTTGGCCTTTTCAACCAGCTCAGTTCCGTACTTGTTGAGGGTATCGTAGGTGGCCTCAGGGTTATCTGTTGTCACATTCCTGTTGCCACGGACCTCAGACAGAACCTGAAGAAATCTGTTCCTGTCGATACCAAACTCCTGAAGGATGTTCTTAACCTCTCTGTTAGGCTTTTTGATAACTGCCATAAACAGGTGCTCAACAGAGACGTAGGAATCCCCAAGGGCCTTGGCCTCATCCTCAGCAGACAACAGCGCTTTATTGAGATCTGCTCCGATATAGGGCTGCCCGCCTGAAACCTTGGTGCGCTTACTGATGCCCTCTTCGATCCTGCCAACAAAAGACCTGGTATCAACGCCCATTCGCTCCACAAGTTTGGCAATAAGACTGTCATCTATTGTCATGAGAGCGTACAAAAGGTGTTCCTGTTCGATCTCCTGATTGCCATATTCCACTGCGATCTTCTCGCAGCTCTGAACGGCTTCGATAGATTTTTGTGTAAACTTCTGTATATTCATAACTCCTCCTCTCCCGCAGGAAGATAAGTTCCAGCCGCCTGCGACAAGGGTATTTTTGCTGTTCTAGTTTATGTATAACACAAATTAGCACTCTTGTCAATAGAGTGCTAATAATTTAAATTCCGTTTACCATATTTTTAATTTGCAGTTAAATACTGTCACTTTTATAATATTACCATGAGGTGACAGTATGACCAGCCAGAAAAAACTTATCGCCTTTATGGGCGGAATGATAGACGAAGAAAAAAACAGTAATTTCATCCGCGAAATGGAAAGAGAATGCCGTGAAAACGGCTATATTATGCTCGCTTTCGGTTTTTCTGAGATGACCCTGTGGAATCAGGATAAAAACAACTGCGAGATGAAACTCATCGAAATAGTATCACACCTTGACCTTACAGCTATCATCATGCAGCTGGAATTTATCAAAAGCGAGTACCTGATCGAGGCCATCAAAGCCCTTGGCAAGAAAAAGAATATTCCCGTCATCGCCATGGAAAAAGAGACCAAAGGATGC
>JAGBLM010000114.1 GCA_017635415.1 Succinivibrio sp.
CTGGATTTAGTGGTGCTAAAACCATAGATGTAAGAAAAACGGTCCTTTATTTCTGCTGATTGTCTGTCGCTTTCTCTTAAGAAGAGGAATCTCCCGTATAACTCTGAAATAATCCCCAACAGCGAAGCGACAGCCGAGTGAAAGGTTCTGCCCTCAACGCCCTTAAAGGAGATGCTGATAACAGGATATTCACCCATGACCTTGTCACGCAGTTCTTTGAACTTATCTCCTGCAACTGCTAGGTTTCTGCCGTTGTCGACAAAGAGTTTGTGCTGGAATGATTTATCCCCCGGGTTTTGATAATTGAGGGTGCAGAAAGCCTCAATCATACGCATGTTGAGGGTTTTACCAAAGCGGCGCGGACGGATAAAGAGAGAATTCATTACCTCTGAGGTACTAAGAAACAAAGTTTTAAGATAGGCTGTTTTATCTACGTAGTAGGCGTTTTCCTCGATGATTCTTGAGAAATCTTCACAGCCGGTTAAAAACTTTATATCTTTCATATGAGTCCCACTTATGTAACTCATTAAATTTTAACACAGGAACAGAATACTGAAACAACCAGGTAGGAGAGGAGTCATTAGTTAATTTCTGTACTGATGAGTTGAGAATTTATGGAAATTCAAAGGTCATCGATCTGTAGCACTCTCTATCGATTCTTCCCTATCTTTCTTATCATGCTTTTGAATCTCCAATTCTGATGACAAAATCTCCAAAATTCAGAGGAACTGAAGACTCTTGCTGAAACACAGAAAGTAACAGGAAAACTCGAGAACACGATTAACACAATATGATATTAGAGAAGTGCGGTTAAGCCGTGGGGGGATCTAAATACTTAGAGTCATTGCGAAATGGCTCTAAAGTTACTATGTGATCCGACCTGACCGTTTTGCAAAATAGTCAATTTTGCAAGAAATATTCCTCAGGAGTTGCACAATCCGATCAGTATGCTGCAGAACTGTTAAATCTGAATAATTTATTTAAAAAACGCAACATAAAAAAAATATTTGCAAATTTTGCAAAATAGATAAAAACAGGTATATGATGAGATGTGATGAGTGTCTCATTCTGATGTGAGCGCTGATTTCTGGTATTTTTTTTAGGATAAAAAATGTTGCACAAAGTTGCCGTTTTGAGTGCTTTTGTTGGCAGAACCTTTGCACTGTGGGTTATTGTTTTTGCCGTTTTGGCTTATATGTTTCCTGAGCTGTTTAGATTTCTCTCGGCATATATCTCTATTCTGCTTGGTATTGTCATGTTCGGCATGGGACTTACACTCAAACCGAAAGATTTCTCTGAGGTCTTTACTCGTCCTATTGATGTGCTGATAGGCGTTGCCGGACAGTTCATCATAATGCCAGTATTGGCATATGCTCTGGCAAAGATTCTTAATCTTCCCTCAGAAATTGCGGTCGGTGTGATTCTGGTCGGCTGCTGTCCTGGCGGAACATCGTCCAATGTGATGAGTTATCTGTCAAAGGGGGATGTGCCACTGTCTGTAACCATTACCGCCTGCAGTACGGTTTTAGCTCCGTTTGTAACTCCAGCTCTGATTTACCTTTTTGCCAATCAGTGGGTGGAAATCAATGCTGCCACCATGGTTATTTCTATTGTAAAAATAGTGATTGTTCCGATTGTCGGCGGTGTGGTTTTAAACATGCTCTTTGGCAGAACAATTGCCAGGGTGGTAGTGGTGCTGCCGCTGGTATCTTCTGTAGCCATTATTTCCATCGTTGCCGCTGTTGTGGCCGTAAGTCAGCAGAAGATTGCCCAAACCGGTGCGCTGATCTTTTCAGTGGTTGTGCTGCACAATTTTCTTGGTTATTTGCTTGGCTATCTACTGGGCAGAGTGTTCAAAATGGATCTTGCCAAACGCAAGACTCTGTCAATTGAGATTGGCATGCAGAACTCAGGACTGGGTGTAGCACTGGCGATGGCTCATTTCTCACCTCTGAGCGCCGTGCCTGCTGCCATTTTCTCGGTATGGCACAACATTACTGGAGGCATTCTGTCTTCAGTATACGCAAGGATGTCCAGTGATCAAGAACAGTCAAAAGAAAACAGAGAGGTCAGAGCATAAATAGCATTTGAGAATATTCCCAATCAGGAAAGAGCAAACAGATCAGACTTCCTTCTGCAAAGTTGTGGAAAAGCGCGTTTAACGCTGCAGCAGAGGAGTCTGAGTTTCAGATGGCAGGAGGATCCGCCTGCAGCTTTGTCAGATCAGGTACGATGATCTGAGAACTGTCTGTGAAAGGTTTGATGAACATTATCAGTACCAGGGTAGGTAAGTGATTCGTTCCGTGCGTTCAAGGTTTCCAAGGTAAAAGACTAATCCTCTGTCAAGATCCCATTCTCTGACTTTTAGGGCGTTGTTGAGTGCAGGGTGATTTCTGTAGTCTTTTCCTGACTTGATTTCTATAGGAATTACTCTATTGTTCTGCTGAATGAAAAAATCGATTTCTCCAATATTCTTTTTGTTCAGATAGCGCAACTGAAAACCGCTGCTTTTCAGCAGTGAGGCGACTACGTTCTCAAATATGCATCCCAGATTAACAGCCAAATCGTTATTACTGAAAACTGGACGTTTTCCATTGAGGTACAGCACAAAAGACCGGAGTCACACGTAAACAACTTGAAAAGATTGTTTTTTTATTGATTTTCAGGGGAATTCTTGGCTCGGTAAGGTTAAAGCAGGGATATTCCACACCTGCATCCTTCAGCCACAGGAAGGAATCATCCAGATCTTTTATTCTTGCCGAGGAATTAAGACTGCTGATGCGAAAGCGTCTGTTTTTTTCTTCCAACTGAGACGGTATATTGTCGAATTCTGGAGAAAACATTAACAAAACTTTTTGGCGAGATGGCAATAAAATTTTGGGCGAGTTGGTAATATTTTATTTACCTACATTTTTTTTGTGTGTGAATGTAAACTGGACCTCAAATCTGCCGTAACTTCTCTGAAACTTAGCGTCTATAATTTATAGTAATCTCTTCGTTTCATTTAATTAAGGATCTGTGTTTATGAAAAAGTTGTCTCTTCTGTTTGTGGGTGTGGCGCTGTCCCTAAATGCGACTGCAGCGTGGCAGATTACACCGTACGGTTATTTTTCGCAAAAGGCTGAGGTAAAAAATTCTTCAAATAAAGCCTCCTATTCTGTTTACGGCTTTGATGTCAAAAATGAATACTTCGGTTTTGGCTATAAGCGGACTTCCTACGATTTTGATCATAAAACCTTCTTTAAGAATCTTGACCTTATTTATGCTTCTGCAGATTACTCTGGCACCATTAAGGGAAACTGGGGCTATGCTGTAGGTCTGTTTGTCTCTGTAGGCTGGGAAGATAAATTTAAGGTTTCAAAAGGTTATGATGTAAGTCCATCGGCGATTTTAACCTACGATTTTAAGAATGACTGGTCTGTAATGGCTGGTGTTGGTGGTTCCCTGAACAAGGCTCATAATTTCGCTTTTGGTATTCTGGGAGTCAAGTACAGAGATCCATCAGATTTGGGCTTTTCATTAAGTCTTGGTTATCCAACTACCATGGCAAACTACAGATTCAGTGAGAAGTTTGCTCTGGGTGCTGAAGCTGGTGCAATCCGTGGCGGACATTATTATCTGAGCAAGAAAGAACTCTATGCCTATGAGAAAGGGTATGAGGCCAGTCTGTATATGCAGTATACGCCTGTCAAACAGTTTGCCATCAAGACTGGTGTCGGTTACAACATCGACAGAGAGATCAAGTTCTATGACAGTAAAACCTCTGTAGGCAAGATAGAGTTTAAGGATGAGGCCCACTTCTTTATTGACGGTATAGTATCCTTCTAAATCCTCCATGTCTTTTCTGGAGTGTTTCCTCGAAGCGCTCTGTGATATAAAAAAGCCGGGGACGGAGTCCCCGGCAGATCATATAAGTTATAAGCGTATTTTCAGACCGTCAGTTAAGATACTTTGAGAATCCCATCATCAGTTCACGCTGTGCCTTGAGGCGGGCGATGGTGTCCTGGACATTCAGAGCATACGGATCCTGATAGTTGTAGCGACGGATCTCATCTTTATATTCCTGATTTTCATTGACGATCTTCAGGATAGCATCATTGATCTTCTTGACGATGGCGGCATCAGTGCCTTTAGGGGCAAGAATACCGTACAGAGTGTCAACGGTAAGATTGGTTACGCCGCATTCCTTTACGGTTGGAATATCAGGAGCTGCCGGCAGTCTTTCACTCATCAGGGTGGCGAGGAAGCGAACCTTGCCGCTTTCAGCATACTCCTTGGCGATGGTGTAAGGAACAATGGTAGCATCGATATTGCCGCCAAGCAGAGTGGTCATACGGTTAGGTGCATTACCGCCGGCATCAACCAGGGCAAACTGAGATTTCTTTTCATCGGCGATGACACTGGCGGCGATGTAGGAGGAGCCTCCGAAGGCAATACCGAGTTTAATCTTCTCAGGATTGGCCTTGGTGGCATCGATAAGCTCGTCCAAGGTCTTGTATGGAGTGTCGGCCTTGACAATGATGTTTTCACCACACTGTTTACCATAGATAGCCACAGGTTCAAAGGCGGTGTAGCCGAAATCAGACAGTCCTGAAGCTTCATTTGAAGCCATAGCAATGGTATTGGTGGCAATCAGGGTATAGCCATCAGGTTTTTCGTCCTTGTACTGGGTCAGGGCGACAGAACCGTTAGCACCTGTCACATTCTTAACCACTACTGAAACACCCAGTTCCTTTTCAAGCAGTCTGGAAATAAGACGGGCGTTGTAGTCGGTATCACCGCCGGCACCGTGGGTGCAGATCATGGTGATGGTTTTGCTTGGATAACTGCCGTCAGCAGCATTGGCTGCACCTGATACGGACAGGGCAAGTGCGGCAGCACTGGCTATCAATGTCTGTTTGATTACATTTTTCATAATTACTCCTCAGATATAAGCATTGATTCTTTTTTCTGTCTTTTAAGCGAATAGAAGACAACAAATATGGTGAACACGAAAAAGCCGATAGCAATAGGATGCGATAAAACATCCATCGGGTCAATCAGATAATGCTGAACGGCCTGTCTGAAATTAAGTTCAAAAATAGGTCCCAGAATGAAGCCCAGGATGAGAGGAACGTGAGGCAGTCCTGATTTGATCATCGCAAAGCCGACAATACCGAAGAACAGCACGTTCCACACATCGAACACACGGTTGGCATTGCCGATGGCACCGACGATGCACAGCATCATGATGATAGGCATCAGCCAGTATTTCTGCAGTTTGAGCACTCTGATGAAAATCTTGATGCCGAAGAGTTCAAAGAAGAGCATGGCAATGGCGGCTACAAACATGGCCCCGTAAATGCCGTAGACTTCAACTCCGTTTTTCTCGAAGATAAGCGGACCTGGGGCAATCTGATGGACCATCAGACCGCCAAGCAGCATGGCGGTGGCGGCATCACCTGGAATACCCAGGGTGAGCATCGGGATCATGGCTCCGCCGATGCCGGCATTGTTGGCAGATTCCGAGGCCACGATACCGTCCATGATGCCGGTGCCGAATTTCTCAGGATGTTTTGACTGATTTTTGGCGGCAGTATAGGAGAGCATACCGGAAATAGCACCACCGATACCAGGCAGAATACCGATCACAATACCGATTAACGAGGAGCGCAGCAGATTCCATTTCTGAGCAAGACCTTCTTTGAGAGAAAAACCGAATCCCCTGATGGATACATTTTTGTATTTAACCTGTGCCTTGAGAGGATTACGGACCTCTTCTGCGGCTTTAATCACTTCGGTGACGGCAAAAAGACCGATAAGCAGGGTTAAAAGTGCAATACCAGAGGTCAGTTCACTCATCCCAAGAGTAAAGCGTTTGGCTGAATCAACCGGGGCTAAACCTACGGTTGCAAACATGATGCCCAGAAGACCTGATATAAGACCCTTGATGAGATCTTTTCCGGTCAGAGAAATCACCAGTGACAGGGCGCACAGGGAAAGGGTACTGTACTCGTACGGTCCGAATCTGATGGCCACCGCGGCGATCAGCGGTGCGGCAAGGGCCAGTACGATGATACCGATAATGGTCCCGAAGAAGGAGAAAACTACACCGGTTCCCAGTGCTTTTCCCGCTTCACCTTTCTTAGCCATCGGACAGCCATCAAAACAGGTGGCGATTGAAGACGGTGTACCTGGTATGTTGAGCAGAATTGCGGCGATAAGACCGCCGGAGATGCCACCGATATACAGTGCTATCAGGGTCGAGACACCCTGGATAGGGGACATCACATAGGTCATCGGCAGGAACATGACGATAGCCATGGTGGCGGTAAGTCCTGGAATGGAGCCGAAAATAATACCGACGAAGACTCCGATGAAGATAAAAAGAATTACCATCGGATCTGCGACAGCGGCAAATCCTGAAAATAATTCAGACAGTGAGAAGAAATCTGCCATTTTCAGCTCCTAATCAAAAATCTTGCCGACAGGCAGGAGAACATCAAGCCAGAAAACGAAGACGTAATACGTTGCAGACGCTGCTACCACGCCAATGATGGCGGCACCTAGGTACGAGCGTTTTTCGGCTGGAGCTAAAATCAGCGTCTGGACAAAGATATAGACCGCCGTTGAGATAATGAAACCAAACGGCGTAAGCAGCAGAGCATAGACAAAAAGTGCTATGAAAGTGGCTGTCACTTCCCAGTTCTTTTTCATAAGTTCTGCAAAACTCTGTTTCTCTCCTTTTTTGACCGCGTCTTTAAAACTGTTGCGGAAAGGGCGGGAAATCAGGACGCATGCCAGAAGCAGCAGGCAGACAGCCCATACCTTTGGCATGGTCTGGGAGTTGATGACAGATTTGCCCATACCTGAAAAGACGCGGATGGACTGCGCCTGAACAAAGTACCAGATGGCGAATACGGCAAGGATAATCCCTGTAATAAAATCGGAGCGATTCTTCATAACTCCCCCGTTGTTAATAATACAGATCTACAGACTAAGCATTGGCGGCAATGAGTTTGCGGTATATCTCAGCCATTTCCTCGTAAGTAAAGGTCTTTGGATTATTGCCGAGCAGACGGGTTACCTTCTTGGCACCTTCAACGAGCTCATCAATAACCTCCACGGTAATGCCTTTTTCCTTAAGGTCACACTTAATACCCAGATCTCTATTGAGCGCATACAGTTCCTTAACAAAGAGATCTGCTGCCTCCTCCTTACTCTTTGAGAGCACATCAAGACCGATAGCTCTGGCCATATCGTAGTAGCGGTCAAGGCAGGAATCCTTGTTGGCATCCATGACCAGCGGCATCAGGATGGCGTTGGCCAGTCCGTGAGGAATGTGATAGCGCCCGCCCAGAGGATAGGATAGGGCATGGATTGCTACGGTGCTTGAGGAGGCAATGCAGATACCGCCATAGCAGGAAGCAAGCAGCATTTTTTCACGGGCCTTAAGATTGCTGCCGTTTGTGAAGCATTCACGCAGACTCTGTCCTACGAGTCTGATGCCTTCAAGCGCAAAGGTGTCACATAAAGGATTGTGCTTTGCTGAAATGTAGCACTCCATCAGATGGCACAGTGCATCGATACCGGTGTTGGCAGTAATGCGCGGTGGCAGACCGGCTGTCATGACCGGATCGAGAATGACGCAGTCGGCGATCATCAGATCGGTGACGATACCAACCTTAAGGTTTTCCTCAGGAACCAGCACAATAGCGTTAGGTGTTGCCTCAGAACCGGTACCGGAGGTGGTAGGTACCATCAGGGTAGGAACACCTTTTTGCGTTGGTTTTGCACCTTTAACCATCTGCTCTAAGGTTACGCTGTTGCGCAGCATAAGAGAGACCAGTTTGGTCGTATCCATCGAGGAACCGCCACCGATGGCAACCAGCAGATCACAGGCAAACTCCTTTGCCTGTGCATAGATGCCGTTGACCTGTGCTACGGATGGTTCTGGAGGGACATCCTTAATGAGGTTGACGTTGAAACCTGCATTTTTGAGGATTTCCAGAGGACGGTCAACAAGTCCCGTGGCAAAGACGCCGGCATCGGTTATCACCACGATGTTTTGGGCATTGAATGATTTTGCCACATCAGAGAGCTGTTCAATCGAGCCCTCGCCGCCGACGATTTTACGGATTGAACCTTGAGAAAAAACTGTCATATTTATTTACCTTTCAAATTATCTGTCTTTCCAGCGCGGGTGGTTATAGACCTCAGGATTGCATACTGCCTTCCATTTCTCGCCGCGCAGAACCGCTGCAACCCCCAGGGCAGCTCCTCTGGCCACATTTGAGGCGGCCTCCCTGGTCTGTCCTGCCATATGAGGATAGGCAATAACATTGTCCAAAGAGAGCAGAGGGTCATCTGCAGGAACCGGTTCCTTTTCAAAAACGTCCAGGCATGCAGCCTGAATAACATTGTTTTTTAAAGCCTCATAGAGGTCCTGTTCATTGATGATGCCGCCACGGGCGCAGTTGATGAGAATGGCGCTGCTCTTCATGGCCTCAAGTTCTGCTCTGGCGATAAGATTGCGCGTTTTGTCAGTCAGCGGCACATGAAGGGAGATGACGTCGGCATCACTGAGAATAGGGGCGATGTCCTTACAGTAGGTGAAACCTTCTTTTTCGATGACTTCTGCACTGACAAAAGGATCGTAAACTTTGACCTTCATGCCGACAGCGGCACTCATATGGGCAAGAATACTGCCGATATGACCATAGCCGATAAGACCCAGGGTTTTGTCAGAAATCTCATAAGCCTTGTATTCACTGCGTACCTTGAAGTTACCTCTGCGGGTTTCCCTGTCGGCACGTACCATGTCCTTGGCGGCAGCGAACATCATAGTAAAGGCGCACTCGGCCACAGAGCGGGAATTTGCTCCCGGGGCAATAACCACAGGAATACCAAGTTCAGTGGCGGCCTTTACGTCGACGTTGTCAACACCGACTCCCGGTCTGCCGATAACCTTGAGATTAGGGCATTTCTCCATGGTTTCACGATCGATATGTCCAATACGGATGATAAGTCCGTCCGCATCAGCAACAAAAGGCAGATAGTCCTGAGGTTCGCCGGCATTGGCCACGCAGACCTCGAGTTTTTCAGCCTCAAGGATGGCTGTGCCATCCTTATGCAGAGGCTGTGTAATAACTACTTTAGCCATAACTGTAAATATCCTTTGATTGGTGGGGATTAATCGTAAAGCTTGAAGACCTCAAGAAGCGCATTGTCGATTTCCTTGCTCTCGATATTGGAAGGAGCACGGGCAGGACCTACATTGAAGCCTTTAAGCTGGGCGGCACGTTTGACCACGGAGTTAGGGTTGCCCATCTGCATGACGTTACGGAACGGACGGATCTTCTTCTGTGCCTCATTGGCCTTCTCAAAGTCGCCTGCCTTAAAGTAGTTGTAGATAGAGGCCATCAGTTCAGGGAAGACGTTGGAGCAACCGGAGATGGCGCCATCGCCACCGGCCTTTAAGGTCCACAGAATAAGCGAATCAGAACCTGCCAGTACGCTCAGACGTGGATTAGTGTTCTCGATATACTTTAAGGTATTGTCAAAGTTGCCTGATGAATCCTTGATACCGATAACATTATCAAACTGCGCAAGTTTTGCTACGGTTTTATAGTCAATATTGTTGCCGGTTCTTGCCGGAATGTTGTAAAGCAGAACAGGGAGTTTTACAGCGGTAGCCACAGCCTTGTAGTGACGATACAGGTCGTCCTGCTTGATGGCGGTGAAATAAGGGGAGATTACTGACAGGCAGTCAATGCCGCCCATAGCCTCAACCTCTTTTGACAGTTCCACAGTCTCTTTGGTGGTGACGCAGCCGGTACCGGCATAGACAGGAACACGACCGTCAACGGCTTCAACTGCGGCCCTGATGATCTTCAGTTTTTCCTCAGCATTGAAGGCATAGAATTCGCCGTTGGTGCCTAATGAGAAAATGCCGTGTACACCGGATCTGATGAGATGGTCGATAAACTTCTTGTAGTTCTCCTCACTGAAGTTTTCCTGTTCATCAAGAGCGGTTAAAACCGGGGTAATGATTCCGTGTGGCTTGAAAGACATTGTATTATCTCCTTAATTAAACTAATTCGTTAGCAAATCTTACCTTTGCCATCTGTGCGCCAATCTGCAGAGCAACCAGCATGGATTCTGGATCAGCTACGCCTTTCCCGGCGATTTCAAATGCGGTGCCGTGGTCGACAGAGGTTCTGATAATCGGCAGTCCGACGGTGACGTTGACGCCTGAACTGAAACCTAAGACCTTAAGCGGGATATGACCCTGATCGTGGTACTGCACGACGACGATATCAAATTCGTTTCTGTTGGCGGCACGGTGGAAGACGGTATCAGGGGCAATCGGACCTACCACGTTGATACCTTCACTGCGGGCTCTGTTTACGGCAGGTACGATTTCCTCGGTATCCTCAGTACCGAACAGACCGTCCTCGCCGCAGTGTGGATTGAGACCTGACACGGCAATACGCGGATTTTCAAATCCCATTAGCTTCATAGTTTCATCAGCAAGTCTGATGACGTTGTACTCACGCTCCTGTTTGACCAGATCACAGGCTCTACGCAGAGAAACGTGGGTGGAAACGTGAATGACACGCAGATTTTTGCCCACCAGCATCATCGAATAGTTTTTGGTATTGGTGAGGTTGGCCAGAATTTCGGTGTGGCCAGGATGCGGGCAGCCGCTTGCGTGCAGCGCCTCCTTGTTGAGCGGGGCGGTGACAATGGCCTGAATCTTGTGGGCTTTGTGGGCCTCAACTGCCGCTGCGATATAACGGTAGGCCGCATCGCCGCAGATTGCCTGAACCTTGCCGAATTCAACATCCTCCGGCACCACATTAAGGTCGATAACCTCTATTCTCTGCGGAGAAGGTTCAGCCTCTTCTGGACTCTTTATGGTATGGATCTCAACATCGGCACCGATAATCTTGGCAAGGCGCCTTAACTGAGCAGCATCACCGAATACCACAGGACGGGCGATTTCATATACGCTTTTGTCCAGCAGTGCCTTAACTGTGATTTCTGAGCCGATACCGGCTGGATCACCCATGGTTATACCAAGTAATTGTTTTTTCATTTTTATGCCTTTGAGGTTAAAAGTTCGCAAGCTTCAGTAAAGGCTGATTCCTTTCCGAACGCTCCGGCTTTAGTTACTAAGTAATGGTTTTTAAGCGGACCATGTACCACTCTGGTAAGCGGTATACCAGGTTCAATTTCCTGCAGAACTTCAAGCAGGGTGGCACTGCACGAGTGACAGGCGTGTATTGCTGTATCTCCGCCTGTAATGATGAAGGCATCAAAACAGTCAGCGCAGTTTTTCATCAGTTCAGCCATAAAACAGGCCATACGCTCGCCCACTTCAAAAAAGGACAGCTTTGCCTGCTCTCCCACCTTGGCGCTTTTTCTTACATCTGATTCTTCAGGAGCGGCACTGACGAGGACGATATTCCTTTCGTGTACTCTGCCTCTGATCTTTGCGGCTACTTCCTGAGCGCTTTGGTACGGATTGAGAATACTCTGTTCAGGATCGGCGCTGATGACGGTGCAGTCCGTATTTGCTATAAGGTGTCTGGACTGTGCACGGGTTACGGCACTGATGGACCCTGCCAGGACCAGTACGTTTTCAGCCTTCGGCTTTACAGTCTTTAGGGTACGATTTGTGAAAACCGAACTTAAGGCATAGGCTAGACCTGCAGATCCGCTGTAGAGTACTCTGCCCAGATCTGCAACCGCCTGTACGGCGGTGAGCTGATGCTCTTCTTTAGTAGCATCGGTGATGATGATTCTGGCACCTTGTGAAAGAAATTTTTTAATCTTCTCTTTTACAGCAAGAGGACCTCTGTTCAGATCCTCAAGTCCTACAAGAGCACAGGACAGAGAACTTTCCCTTGCGATAATCTCGGTTATTTCGGAGGTGGTAACAGGACTCTTTGGTACCCTTGAAAGTTCCGTATCCTCAAGTCTGGCACCGTTTAAATACTGAACCCCGTCCACCGTGGTGCGTCCTGAGGGAATAAATGCCGGGGAGAAGAGAATAAAGTCTGCTGAAAGGGCAGTATATGCCGCCTCAAGTTCTGCGCCGATATTCCCTCTTAATGTCGAGTCAACTTTCTTGTAGATGAGCAGGTCATCTTTAAGCGCAAGCAGATCGTGAACAGTTTTCCTGACACGGTCAAAGGCCTCGGTGGCACTGATATCGCGGGTTTCACTGTCCACAACTAGCACCTCGCAGTTATCAGCCGTACACAGACTGACGCCCGGGACGGCAACTGCACTTACCATTCCCTTCTTGACAAACTGTACGGCAGAATCAGCCGAACCGGTCAGATCATCGGCGATAATGGCAAGTTTCAGAGTGCTGTTCATGTTCTTAACTTTCTTTTTACTAAAAACGTTCAGATATGATGATTATATATAATCAAGTTAAGAAGAGTGTGATTATTATCACGCAAGTAAGAAAATTTACTCGGAATAATACGAAAAAGAGTGATTGAATAAAATCACAGATAGTCACAACTACGGTGAATGACTTATAATGAATAAGAACAAGAATAAGGTAGTATTTGAGAAATGATTCCCAACAGGCATGAGCAGATACTTGAGTATCTGAAAAGTCATAACATTGCAACCGTAGATGATTTGGTCGCTTTCACCGGAGCATCTCCTGCGACCATCAGACGTGATCTCATTAAACTTGATGAAGAGGGCAAGGTTTACCGTGTTCACGGCAGTGTTACTCTCAACAATGCCGTGCGTCAGCCGTTGACCTCCGAAAAGGTCAGACTCAATCATGAGGAGAAGATCAGAATTGCCGCCGAGGCGGCCAGACTTATCAGTCCGGGTGATTCCCTGGCTCTTGATGCCGGTACCACGACCATAGAACTGGCTCGTAACATAGCTGAACTGCCGCTTAAAATCATTACCAGCGACCTCAATATCGGGCTGCTTCTATCCTCGCACCGGAATATCACGACTGTTCTGACGGGTGGTACCATTGACTATTCAAGTCAGTCCTGCATTGGTGATATTGCGGTGGGCCTGTTCAACAAGGTACATCCAAAATATGTCTTTATCAGCTGCAATGCCTGGGATCTGAAGTTCGGTGTTACCGCACCGACAGCCGAAAAGGCTCATCTCAAGTCACAGCTTCTGTCGGTGGGAGCGACCACGGTTTTACTTGCTGACAGCAGCAAGTACGGACAGAGTCAGCTTTTTGATGTGGGACAGCTTGACACCATAGATATCATTATTACCGATAACGGTCTTGAAAAGGAAGCAGCACAGAATATCCGCGAGGCCGGAATTAAACTGATACTGGTGTGATCGTTCATCTGCCATGGAAAAGATTGATTGTGAATCTGATATTGTCTTTATTGCTCCGTACCGTCATATGGCAGGTCTGGCAAGACAGGTCATCAATTCGCTTAATCTTAAGATCCCCGTTACCGTCGCCTACGATTATGAGGCGGTGCAGGTTCTAAGACTTTACCCCAGTGTCAGGGTAGTTATTAGCCGCGGCGGAACCATAAAGTTCCTGCGCGGGGTGCCTGGGCTTACCCTGGTTGATCTGCAGGCCTCCTTCTACGATGTCTTTACCGCCGTCAAAGCTCTTCTGGATAAGGGCTGCAGAAATATCGCCGTGGTTTCCCAGGAGAATATCATCGGTATGTCCGATGGTGAGTTCTCATTTGAGGATCATAAGGTCAGATTATGTCCCTGCCAGAATGCCGAGGATATCATTGCCATGGTTGACGACTGTATCAGTGACGGTGCAGACGGTATAGCAGGCTGTGTGGTGGCAGTGGAGACTGCCAATATGCGCGGTGTTAAGTCAGCCTTTGTTGATGTCGACTACTTTACCGTAAAAAAGGCAATACTCGAGGCCTGTGAGATTGAAAAGAGTCTGCGCAATCAGGATCTGATGCTCAAACGTATGGAAAGACTCCTCGACAATGTTGAGGAGGGCGTCATTATCTTCAATGAGGACAACCGTCCTATCTTCTTCAACGAATACGCCAGTTCCCTGATGCTGCCCGAGGTAAAGGATAACTGGTATAAGACTCTTCGCGGTCCGGTGGAGCAGTCCTCTGATTATCCGAAGGTTTTTATGATCAATGGACACAGGGTGCTGCTGCGCAGCATCCCAATCAGAGAAGGAGAGCTTTCTGACAGGGTGGTTATTCTGCAGGAGAGTTCAGCCATTGAGGAAAAGGCAAAGACTGTCCGGGTCGCCGCATATGAGAAGGGACTCTTTGCCAAACTCTCCTTTAAGGATCTCTATTACGAGGCACCGTCAATGGTGGCGGCTATCGATCTGGCAAGACGATTTGCCGCATCTGATTCAACGGTCATGCTTTACGGTGAAACCGGTGCCGGTAAGGAAGGCTTTGCCCAGAGTATCCATAATGCCTCCCCTCGTGCCGGCAAGCCCTTTGTTTCGGTAAACTGTGCCACTCTGCCGCAGAGTCTGGTGGCCTCTGAACTGTTCGGTTATGTGGAAGGTGCTTTTACCGGCGCAAGACGGAGCGGAAAGAAGGGACTGTTTGAGCTTGCTCAGGGCGGTACCATTTTTCTTGATGAGATAACCGAGATTCCTCTTGAGGTTCAGAGCCAGTTTCTGAGAGTTATTCAGGAACGTGAGGTGATGAGGATCGGTGATGACCGTATCATTCCACTTGATATCAGAATCATCTGTGCCAGTAACAAGGATATTCTGCCACTGTGTGATGAGGGAAAGTTCCGCTATGACCTTTACTACAGACTTAATGTGCTAAGACTTAATATTCCGTCACTGCGTGAGCGCGGTAGTGATGTGGTACTGCTGTTCCGCAGATTCTTTGCGGAATTTCTGCACAAAAGCCAAAGTGAGGTTGAGCTTGACAGTGAGGTTATCGAGGTTCTTACCTCCTACTCCTGGCCTGGCAATGTGCGCGAACTTAAGAACATAGCAGAAGCGCTCTCATTCTACGGCAGCAAGGTACATCTTACTGACCTCAAAAAGATGCTTCGCTATGATACGACTGCCGCCTCAGATTCTGCTGCCTCAGGGGTGTTTTCTTCAGACCTTAAACTGTCCGATCTTGAAAAGGCCTATCTTAAGTATCAGTTAAAACGCCATTCCATGGCAGAGGTTGCTGAACTTTCCGGTATGTCGCGCACCACACTGTGGCGCAAAATCAGAGCATATAATTTGTGAGTTAGTCCGTGCTCTAACTTCAAGATCTGTCTTCGAGTTTCTCCATTCTGTTCCTGTGTTAAAATCTCACAAGTAAACGCAAGAGAGGCTCTTATGAAGAAAGATGTACTGTTTCTTACCGGCTGTGAGGATTTTCCAAGAATCATTGAGGAGAATGCCTACTACGTGGATAAGACAGCCTATCTTAAGACTCTTTTTCTGAGTACCTCAAAGGTAATGAATGCACTCTTTATCCGCCCGCGCCGCTTTGGTAAGACTCTCAACATGAGCATGATAAAAGAGTTTTGTAAACTCAATTATCAGAACCCTGTCGACAAATCCTATCAGCAAAAACTCTTTATCGACAACGGCAGAAATCTTGCCGTGGCAGGTGATGAATATAAAGAACTGCGTGATAAGGTCATGGGTGAA
>JAGBLM010000115.1 GCA_017635415.1 Succinivibrio sp.
GCAGAGCATTACGACTGGGGAACAGATCCCTGATAGCCTGTAGCGGTGGGTAAAGGGATAATGTTATTGATTTTTCAATAAATTATACAAACAGGCTATAAGGGAAGATAAATTCACAAAAAATACTGCTCAATGACGGTTGAAACTGTAGGTAGCATTTCAGAAGAGAATATAAGAGGACTCTTTTTAACCGAAAGATGTGGCAGTTCATCAGGTCACTGCAAAAGTGAAATAAGCACTTGATGCCTGGCAAATAAAAACGGAAGAAACAGACCAGAAGACAGCTGCAATTCACATTCTCCTCTTACGTCTGCAAGAGGAGAAGGGACAGCAATTAGTTATTATTTGATTTTGATAGTAGCCTTGTCGCCGTTGCTACGGGCTCTTAAGAAACTCACCTCCCGAACATTACTGTCAGGAGCCTCATTCTGTTTGTAGACAAAAGAACGGTTCTGAACCATCAGTTTCACAGCCCCTTCTCCGCCTTCAATTTTTTTGCCGTTGGAAAACTCTGCATAAACATAATACATTTCATTGGCAGTATCAAGGTTAAGCAGAGCCTTTTCGTTGGCTTCCACGTTATACCAGCCATCGACCACCCAGTCTTTATCTTTCGACGGCAGATATGAAAAAGCCATAGCCACCTTGGAAGTAGTCTGATTGTCAATAGTAATTTCCAATGCATTTGTGCCAAAAGAACTAACACTCAGTACAGTTGCAACAACAAAAACTGAAATTTTCTTCATCTATAAATCCTTATTGTTAAGGTGCAAACGAACCCGGACCAGAACGGTTCTCTTTATTTTGGTCATTACTCTGATTAGCAGAGCTGTCGGCATTACCCTCGTCTTTAAGCGTATTATCTTCCTTGTCAGACTCACAATCTGTGACATCGTTTCGGTTATCGTCATGAACAGGACTATTTCTGCCGGTTAAAGCATCAATATCCGCCTGTCTTGAAGGGTCTCGCTCCGGATAGTCCTGAGGGTGTGACTGAGACTGCGCCTGAAAACCGTATTTTCCCCTAAACTTGTCTATCCCCAGTGTTGAAAGTTCACGTCTGAACTCACGTCCGAAAAGAATAACATAAATGACAGGAATGAAAAGCATCACACTGTAGCCTACAGGAATTGCGATAAAGAACTGTCCCAGTAGGATCAGCGCTACAAGAGTGTTGGCAAATGAACACAGTCTTACGGAACTCACATAGGAAACCTTGATCCCTGACATATACATCAGGAAGAATCTGGAAAAAGCACCGGCAATCAATGCATTGATAATCATGGTAGAATAGAACCAGACCGTCAGCAGTCCCCATACGGTGAAAAATGAGGAACTGAAAACAAGATCAAAACCCATAGCCATCTCATACGGGTTAAATCTGGTTCCCGGATCAAAAAGACTCGAGTAAGGAATTATATTCACACTCTTGTTGACCGTAACCTTAAAACTCGATGAGGTCAGTTCAACAGGAGCATTAACAGCGTCACCTTCGAGTTTTTTATCAGCAGGATTAAAGAGCAGCGCCGGCTGACCTTTGGAATTACGCAGCAGTTTATAGTCATTTGTACCATCATCGGCAACAAGCACACCATTTGCATTGATATGCCCCGGAGGAAGCTGACCTACCAGAACAGGAAGTTCAAGATTGTCAAAAAAACTCAAAGTTACCATGATCTTTTTGGTTGACGGAACGGCGATGAGCATGCTTATAAACAGAAGGTAGATAAAGCCCAGTCCGCTCATTCTGAATAGCACATCAAAGTAAAATCTCTTTGAATAAAGCGCTTTGAGCGGATAAAGAAGCAATACCTGTAGATCAGTCCATGAGTTTATTTTTTTATTCTGCATTATTGTGTATGTGTTGCTTGTCATCAAAAAATTTCATCGTTCTGAATTGTAACACGCATCATCCAAAGAATGACAAGACGTTAAGCATCATAGCACAAGAGATCCGACATTATACCGGTCTCAAAACCGCCCAAAAAAGGTTCAACTGTTTTTAAGACCAGATAATCTTGCTTATAAACAAGGTAAATGAGACCATAATGCTGTTTTGTTTTTCAGCACAGTCATAACAGGAACACGTTTAGATATCATTATGGAACTTTCTCCAACACAGCAGCTGGCCCAGGCTTTAGTCAGAATTCCGTCCGTAACACCGGATGACATGGGCTGTCAGGATCTCATCAAGGATGTTCTAAAACCGCTTGGCTTTACCTGTCTTACCCTGGAAGATTCGGGGACCACCAACCTGCTTGCCACACACGGTCACGGTTCTCCATTTATACTTTTTCTTGGACACACTGATGTCGTTCCGACCGGAGACAAGGCGACATGGGATCATGACCCTTTCTGTGGCGACATCTACGACTATGATAATGAACCTTGCCTGTATGGTCGTGGCAGTGCCGACATGAAAGGCGGTGATGCCGCGATGATTATGGCGCTTCGAGATTACGTAAAGGCAAATCCGCACCATCACGGCACTCTGGCCCTTCTTGTTACCTCCAACGAAGAAGGAGATGCCGCAGGAGGTGTGCCTTTCGTTGTTGACTATATGAAAGCCCACCGGCTTATTCCTGAATTCTGTATTGTCGGTGAACCATCCTGCGACGATTATTTTGGTGACCAGATCAAAAACGGCCGTCGTGGAGATCTCAATGCAACCATTATCCTAAAGGGTATCCAGGGTCATGTTGCCCAGCCAGAATACTGCGATAACGCAGCACACAAAGCAGCAAGATTCATTGCCGCCATGCTCGACAACCCCATAGATCACGGTTCGGAGTTTTTCCCTCCGACTTCCTTTCAGGTTTCCAATATGAAATGCGGTACAGGAGCGGATAACGTTGTTCCAGGTACATGTCAGTTGCGCTGCAACTGGCGATACAACGACATGCAGAGTAAAGAGTCAATTGAAAAGCACGTTGAGGAAATTCTCAAACGTTTAAAGATTGAGCATGAGATATCCTGGCAGGTTGACGGACTTCCTTTCCTGACCAAGGACGGCGAGTTATTAAATGCCATGTCCAATGCCATCACCAAAGTCTTAGGCAAGGCGCCATCTTTAGGAACAAAGGGCGGCACTTCAGACGGTCGTTTTATTGCCCCTTTAGGGGCACAAACCATAGAGTTCGGTCCACTCTCCTCATCCATCCATCAGGTCAACGAACACGTTTCCCTAAAAAATCTTGATGAATTAAAGCAAATTTTCGAAAAAACTATCGGAACACTGATAGAAGAAAACCGCAAGTTTTAGTCCCCAAAAGCGGTGTTAACCACTACTAACACCGCTTTTTCCTTTTACTTTACGCTCTGGTCTGCAGTAAAATCAGTCACCGCTTTCTCCAGCATTTTTAATCCCTTATCAAGTAGCGACTTCTTAATATTTAGCGGAGGCGCAATACGTAAAACATTGCTTCCTGCCACCAGAGTCAGCAGTTTGTGTTTAAACCCGTACTGCTGCAAGCTCCCGCTCCTGCCCTGATACCTGTCAGTGAGAACACAGCCAAGCAGAAGTCCTTTACCTCTGACTTCCTCAAATACACCGTACTTTCTGCCTATGGACTCAAGACCTTCTTTGAGGTATTGCCCCTTTTCTCTAACCTTGTTCAGGAAAACAGGATCACCGATCTTCTCAATTACATAGCACCCAACTGCGCAGGCCAGAGGATTGCCGCCAAAAGTTGAGCCATGAGTTCCCGGACCAAAATGTCTGGCAAACTCCTCTTTGGCAAGTACCGCACCAATCGGCAGACCTGCCCCCAGTCCCTTTGCTGTCGTAATAGCGTCCGGTATAACCCCCAAATTCTGATACTCATATAAGGCACCGGTTCTACCGACACCAGTCTGTACTTCATCGAAAATCAGCATCGCCTTATATTTGCTGCAAAGTTCGCGCACCGTCTTTAGGAATTTTGGGTCAACTGGGATAATGCCACCTTCTCCCTGAACAGGTTCCAAAATCACCGCACAGGTTTTTTCGGAAATTGTTCTGGTAAAGGTTTCCACATCATTATAAGGAAGATGAGTAATGGCTGCAGGTTTAGGACCAAACCCGTCAGAATACTTGTCCTGACCGCCTACGCACACGGAAAACAGGGTACGACCATGGAAACTGTTCAGGAATGAAATAATTTCATTTTTCTCATCATTTGCCTCATTGAAGGCGACACGACGGGCAAGTTTTAACGCACATTCGTTGGCCTCGGCGCCCGAATTGACAAAGAAGACCCTGTCAAAATCGGTCATACTGACTAGTTTTTTTCCAAGTTCCAGAGTTTTTTTATTGGTAAAGATATTACTGCAGTGAATCAGTTCATCAGCCTGTTTTCTGATCACTTTCTGCACTCCCTTCGGAGTATGTCCAAGACTGTTTACGGCAATACCGGCAGTCAGATCAAGGTAACGGTTCCCTGATGAATCATAGACAAAAGCTCCATGAGCTCTCTGGATCATCATATCCAGCGGCTTGTAGCACTGAAACATTACTTCATCAAAAGTCTTTCTTGAGATACTCATTTTAAAATTCCTAAATTCTGTGCACTGTTATTCGTTTAACTCATAGATAAAGGCGATTTCATCGCATTTGTCCTTCTTAGGGCAGTTATCGCAATCTTTGAGGATTTTCTCAGGAAGTTTTTCCTTAACCGTGAGTTTAAAGCCAATCTTTCCAAAGAATTCAGGACTGCGTGTAAGCACAAAGACTCTGTCAATAAACATCTTACGTGCTCTGCGGAGCAGAAACTGCACAATGGCTCTGCCCTGTCCCTGTCGCTGAACAACCGGAGAAACACCCAGTGAGCGAATTTCAGCAAGACCAGAATCATAAACATACAGACAGGCGCAGCCTAAAACCTGGCGGTCTTTTACACAGACCGCAAACGACTGGATATTCCTGACAATATCGCTTTTCTTACGAGGCAAATTCTGTCCCTGACTGGCCCAGAAAGCCACCATATCCACCAGAGCATCAACATCTTCCAGAGTTGCCTGACGTACGGTGTAGTTGTTTTCCCCATGTTGCAGAAAAACCTGATTGATACCAACAATATAGGTCGCTATATGCTTGAGATCGGTCTCTGAAATTTTGCCGTCATGATAAAGACTTTCCGCCTTTTCATAAATCTCTTCAAAAGTATTGTCCCTAAGTTCATCAAGGATCACATAGGATAAAAACTCATTCTTTTTCACATTCATATCTTAACTTCTACGCGTAAATTCAACCCGTTACCGGAAAATAATAGGGAAAAAAATCAGAGGGGACTAGAAGCCCCGGAAAGAAGTGCCGAGATGACGTCGTGACATCAGGTTTTCACTAAGGAGAGGATCTTTATAGGAGGCGATATAGACATTCTGACGGATTTTGGCAGCTGCACGCAGAGCACTCTTAACCTTCACCGCCATACCTTCCGTAATAGTTCCGTCGGCAATAAGTCTGAGCGCTTCTGCCTCATCAAGACTCTCTATGAGCTGACCGTCTTTATCTAGCACTCCCTTAACATCCGAGATAAGATAAAGCGGTGCGTTGAGTAAAACTGCTACAGCCTCTGCAACATCGTCAGCATTTACATTGAAAAGATTTCCCTTTTCATCAAAGGCCAGTGAGGCTATAACCGGAGTATAACCATTATCCAGCAGCAGATTCAGATAATCAGAACTGCAAGGCTTTACCGCTCCGACCATGCCCAGCTCTTCGTCAAGACAGGAAACACTGAGCGCGTTTCCGTCAGAAGCCAGAATACTTAATGCCTTTAAGCCAGACTTCAGCGCCATAGACTGAAGAGATTTTCCGCACATACCTGACAAAGCCGCGCTTATATAAGGCATCTGCTCCCGTGGAGAAACTCTTAGTCCGTTTTTCTTTTTCACCTCAAGGTGCAGCGCCTCAAACAGAGCATCGACCTCAACACCACCGCCATGAACGATAACCAGCTTATGACCGTGAGCACTTCTGAACACCGAGGAGAGTTCCTCGGTGCCTGTCAGAGCTTTACCACTAAGCTTTAAAACCGTAATATCGTTCATTACAACAATCCGTCAGTCTCATTAAAGCCATAACGCAGGTTCATCACCTGAACAGCCTGCGCCGCCGCTCCCTTTAAGAGATTATCTATTGCAGAGCATATCACAATATAGCCGTCTTTTTCAGCAATCCCGATATCACAGTAAGGCAAGCCCTGTACGTCCTGAAGTTTAGGCATATTGTCCTTAAGACGGATCAGGGGTTTATTCTTGTAAGCTGCAACAAAGGCACGTCCTGCCGTCTCTCCCGCAACATTCTCCTTAAGTTTTGCTGTTACCGTAGCAAGAATCCCGCGTTTAAAACTGCCAAGATGAGCATTAAATATCACGTCCATGCCCAGATGCTCGACAATTTCCGGGAGATGACGATGCGTAAATACTCCGTAAGCATTAAGACTGACTTCACAGAAACTGTTACCAAGTTTTGCCTTTCTTCCGGCACCTGACACTCCACTGACCGCATTTATGGACGGGCGGTAGTTCCTGTCAAGAAGATCTGCATCGATAAGCGGTTTTAGCGCAAGTTGGGAAGCAGTCGGATAGCAACCTGGCAGTGAAATGATTCTGGTATTTTTAAGTTTTTCTATATCGACATACTCACCAAGAGCATAAACAGCCTGAGCAAGAATATCCTCATGCTCATGGGAGAAACCGTAATAATTTTTGAAAGTTTCAAGATTGGAAAGACGAAATGCTCCAGAAAGATCAAAAACCGTCACATCTTCTGCGATCAGACCAGGCACAAGATCATGACTTACTCTATGATCTGTAGCCAGAAACACGGCATCGGCACAGGAGGAAATCTGTTTGACATCACGCAGAGGTTCTAAAACCGCGCTGCATTTGCCCTGAAAAGAACCGTAAAGTTCACTGATGTTCTTTCCCTGATCTTCACTGCCGGCTGAAACAAACAAACCGGCAAGATTAAGATCAGGATGTCCCATAATCAATCTACAGAGTTCTGCACCGGCATAACCGCTGGCACCTACAACGGCGACGTTAAGCATCAAAGCCCCCAAGGAAAAAATTAACAATGCTCCGATACTACACGAAAAAACTAAATAAGTTGATCCTAAGAGAAAATGCCCCAAATCAAATCATTTTGTCAAAGACATGCAACAAAAATACTTATCTATAATTCCCGATAATTTATTACACTACATTTTACTGTAGTGTTGTTCTTTTACTGTATTATAAAGGTATTCTGTTGAATTTTGTAGTGATATAAACTATAATGTAGTTAAAGCTATTATTGCACTACAGGTTCCCTATGCCATATATTGTCTATACCAAAAGAGCTGACGGAGACTATGCTAGAGTCGTTGAGTCTGAA
>JAGBLM010000116.1 GCA_017635415.1 Succinivibrio sp.
AATCACTCATTTTATCTCCTCATAAACGGCATGATCTGGTTGGCCATATTACTCAGCTGGTTAAACTGCTCCTGACTCATCTGCCCATTTTGAAGCATATTCTGAACCATCTGCTGTGGGTTGCCCTGAATTCCCTGTCTGAACTGGTTAAACTGGTTCATAAAGTTCATAGCGCCGCCAAATGGACCAAATACATTATTGTTTCCGCCATTACCAAATAAAGGATTGCCCATCTTATACCTCCTTAGTCGTTAAAATTGATCTGCGGGAAATACTTCTGAAGTGCCGCCTTTACAGCACTGTTAACCTCTGCTGTGATCTCGTCTTTGGACATTGCAGGAGCAGCCGTCGGAACCTCAGGCTGAGGAGGCTGTCTGAAAACCATATCATAAACCTCAAGCGGAAGAGCCTGCCCAAACTGATTGGCGCTCTTAACATAGATAATGGCGTTATCGATATCAATCAGATTCACTTTCTGACCGGGAGCTACCGGAAACGCATTAGCTCCTTCCTCTCCGTGAACGGTAAACATTGTAATAGTCTGCGGTACCTGATACTGATTGTAATTTGTTGGCATAGTGTCTCCTTTCTTATATAGCGATTGACTGAGTCAAGTTAAGCACAACGGACAGTAGAGGATTCGAACCTCTCCATCGCGAGTCTCCTGAAACACCGCCCAGTTGCATCCGGCATGACTCAGTCACTCCTCCAACTTCCAATAAAAGACGGCGAGCTCGTTACCTGAGTCCCAAGTATCGTAGTAATCGCCGTCTATTACCGCTATAACGTGCTTTCCCGTGCCAAGAATATATTTACCGTACGGGAAACACCTGCAAAAATCTTTAATTCTAGAACAAGGCCACTGGATCACTTGAATGCTAAATCCTAGTCTGCGCAAATATTCATGCCAGATAACATTGTCGTCCATCATCTGGTATTGTTCGTTGCTAAGCTCCGCAAGATCCCAATGAACAGTTCGCCACGGAAGACCTGTAATCGTGGAGATAGCTCTTATTACACAGTCTCCCGTAGCCTTACCTGATGGATTCGCGTTATAGTAAACATACATAGTTCAAAAGTTTTAGTATACATCTTCAAACAGCCGATTCCAGGTGTTAGGTCCTACTTCGCCGTCAGGAGTAAGCCCTCTATCCATCTGATAGAATATAACTTGCGACTGCGTGTTAGGTCCGAAGTCGCCGTCCTCAGAAAGTTTCTTCTGGTTGCGATAACTGACCTTATTAAGCATCTTCTGGAGCTGAACTACCGCTGTTCCGGTTGATCCGCGCTTAACAAGAGGCATGGATATAGTAGTAGTCGCTTTAGGGCCATTAGTTACAACGGTAGCCGTGTGGTGCTTGTCATTAAGCAAGATATCGCCAGCCATCAGATAATCGCTTCCTGTAAGGTACTTGGGGTCTGTTAACACAATGAAACCTGCCTGATTAAAGCCGTTTCTCATGTTGCCGGTATATGTCGCATCCAGTCTTTGCAGTTCAGGCATTCCGAGAATATAACCAGTCGCCTTGACGTTATCGATCACGCCCTTAGAGCAATCTGACTCGACCGGCTTTGTGATCTTGCTAGGATCATAATCCGCTTTAGCAAGTTCAATGCCGTAATCATCTCTTTGATTTTGATCGTAACCAATGTTGTCATTCTGGGCTGCTTTATAGGCAAGGGTTGCAAGGCAGGCTCTAACTTCAGCTAGAGGATGTCTCAGCACGCAGTTCCATGGATAGTTGTACCAGTCACGAATGTACCATTCCCTACCATTTTGATCTCCGGCTTTTCCGTTCTTGTAGCGTCCGTTCTCGTCTGAGCCAGAGTTACTAAGCTTGAC
>JAGBLM010000009.1 GCA_017635415.1 Succinivibrio sp.
ATAGACTCCCGTTGTGGCATACTGATAGAATTCCTCAGGAGTAAGTCCTGCAAGATCATACTGATAATGCTCTGAATTGTATGCCTTAAGGTAACCATCCACAAGCTGTCTTGCAGACGTAAAATCCCTGCACATAGCAACCATATCGAGGATGGCTGTTTTAAGCCTCCCAAAGAAGCTCTCCATAGGTGCGTTATCCTGAGAATTGCCTCTGGCTGATACAGACTGTACAAAGCCATCATCGTGAAGTAGCTCAGTAAAGGAAGTGGCAAGGTACTGGCTCCCCTGATCATGGTGCACATAAACTTCATTGGTCCTCATGACTTCCGCAAGTTCGCCAGCATGACCACTCATCATATCCCGGTAGGCTTCTTCTACGAGTTTTAGAGACATATTGTATCTGCTAATCTAAAAGTAGGTCAGCTGGCTCATTGAAAATTCAGTCACTCATAACTCAAAGTAATGTATCCTTTTAGTAAGAGATTTCTTACTGAAGGGAGGATCAAAGAGGGGTGATTGATTTGGTAGAAAAACAAACAATAATACTTAAGCACAGGGAAGGAATTAGTAACCGACAGATTGCGTCAGATATGAAAATTGACAAGAATACTGTAAATAAGTACGTCAATGAGTATGATGATGCGATGGCCAAGCTGCTCGCTACAGATCCGGGGGCATCTGAAGATCAGCTGTCACCAGAAATACTGATAAAACCTAAGTATGATACATCAAACAGAGGAAGGAGAAAATCTACAGAAGAAGCCATTGAAGTTATAAGGGACTGCCTTGAGGAAAATGCCAAACGAAGACAGACGGGCCGATCCAAGCAGCAGATGCGAAAGATTGAAATATACGATTACCTGAAGAAACAGGGATACAGCATCAGCTATTCGACAGTCAAACGCGTTATAGCAGACATCAAGAAAGAGACTGATGAGGCGTTTATCAAGCAGGAATACCAGCCCGGAATACAGACTGAATTCGACTGGGGCGAAGTCACTCTCGATATTGGTGGGACAGGATATATGAGATATCAGATGGCGGTGTTCTCATCTGCGTACGGCAATCACAGATTTGCACATCTCTACAGAACTCAGGATACAGCAGCCTTCCAGGAATCACATGTGGACTATTTCGCATTCTGCGGCGGAGTGTTCCACACTGTTGTATATGACAACATGAGGGTTGCAGTTAAGACATTTGTAGGTCCTTCAGAGAAAGAACCCACTGATGCACTGCTTGAATTATCAATCTATTATGGCTTTGATTTCCGATTCTGCAATGTCAGGAGGGGCAATGAAAAGAGCCATGTAGAACGCTCTGTTGACGTTGTAAGGCACTTCGCATTTGCTGAGCCGGGGAATGACTGCTTTGAATCACTGGAA
Organism: Succinivibrio sp.; assembly: GCA_017635415.1. GTDB lineage: Bacteria > Pseudomonadota > Gammaproteobacteria > Enterobacterales > Succinivibrionaceae > Succinivibrio. The sequence continues at coordinate 1,386 of JAGBLM010000009.1, forward strand.
GCTGCTAATGAGCATCTGATGAAAAAATGCATGGAGAAGAATGCTTCTGCACTTTCTGACGGCCGTATACCGGATGAATGTTTTGTAGAAGAGAAGGCCAGTCTTATGCCTCTTCCGCCGAAGATGCCATGCTTTATCAAGCGTGTACATCTGAAAGTAGACAAGTTCTCTACAGTAACTGCAAACCGTGTACACTACTCCGTTCCAGACAGGTATGTAGGAAAGCGGCTGGATGCCAGGATATATACCGGTTTTGTTGAAATATATGATGGGTCTGAAAAGGTTGCCAGACATGAACGCCATTATGGCAGGGGTGAGTATGTGATAGATATCTTCCACTACCTAAAGACCCTCAAAAGAAAACCAGGTGCCCTGTCCCAAAGCACAGCACTGCTTCAGGCGGACACCAAGATAAAAAACATTTACGAAACTTATTATACAGGTAATGCCAAGGATTTTCTACCAGTTCTTGAACTTATGGATGAATTGGGTGTTGATGCTGTAGAAAAAGCCTTAAAGAGACTTGCTGAAATAGTGATAAATGATTACAGCGCAGACAAGATCAGGCTGATACATGACCACGAAACTCAAGCAGTGGCAAGTCCGGAGAAACCTTACGGAAATGACAGGCTCAGTGAGAAATCAAGGCAGACGCTCTCACAGTATGATATACTGCGTGAACTCCAGACAAGGAGGGCAGGCTGATGGGAAGCGAGAAGAAGAAACAGGAAATACGAGAATTCTGCAAACTGCTTAAGCTCAGGGGAATCGCTGATAACTTTGAAGACATCGCAAAGGAAGTCCAGGAACCAGTCGAATATCTTCACAGGCTGTTATCAGCAGAACTGGACAGCTCAGAACAGAGGGCAATTGACAGGCGTATAAGAGGAGCGCATTTTCCTTACCGTAAATATCTGGCTGATCTCGAAGTAGACTGCCTTCCCGAAGCGCTTCAGAAAAGGCTTCCTGAGCTGATGAAGCTTGACTTCATCCCCAACGGACAGAATATCATCCTGACTGGGAATCCTGGCACAGGAAAGACTCATACCGCTATTGGACTCGGAATGGCAGCCTGTGAGGCCGGATACAGAGTGCTGTATACCACAGTACCTTATCTGGTCACAGAGCTCAAAGAAAGTAACGACCAGCAGAAACTGCGACGTTATGAAAGGCAGTTCGAACGATATGATCTTGTAATTGCAGATGAACTCGGATACATCTCGTTTGACCGTGAAGGTGCGGATCTGCTGTTTTCCAACCTTTCACTGAGGGCAATGACAAAATCCACCATAATAACATCAAACCTCACCTTTGACAGATGGGATGAGATCTTTGGAGACGCAGCGATAACGAGCGCCATAGTCGACAGGCTCACATACAAAGCCATTCTGGTCGATATGGAAGGCGATTCATACAGGCTCCGGGAAACACTAAAAGAAAACGGTGAGACCTTCGAGTACATCAAGAAAGCAAAGCCAAAAAAAGCCGGTTAAACATATCTGTAAACCGCAGTTAATCATATATATCAGGCATGTGCATGGAGCGGGAACGGAGTCAAGGGACAGTACGCTGGGCGCTTCTTTTCCAGCGCCCGGGCAGCCCTTGACGAAGTGACACGGATTACCCTGTGTGCCTGGAAGCAGTCAGATGCTGCTTCCCTGCCTCCCCGACGAGGGGCGGGTGTGGGCAGAGCCCACAAAAAAACGCCTCCAAGAAAGAGGCGCTTATTTCAAGCAAAAGTGACTGAATTTTCAATGAACTTTTGACTGAATTTTCAGTTGACAAATACATCCAGTAAGACTCCAAAACATCAGCAC
>JAGBLM010000010.1 GCA_017635415.1 Succinivibrio sp.
GGGGGCGACATCAACATGGTAAGTCCGCGTTGAATGCCGGGCAGACCAGAGGGTGCAGACGAATTGCCTTTCCTTCAATAAGGATAGGCTCGAAAGCCTGAATACCCAGACGGTGCAGAGTAGGAGCACGGTTCAGCATAATCGGATGCTCACGGATCACTTCCTCAAGAACATCCCATACTACTGGATCCTCGCGCTCTACCATCTTCTTGGCTGCTTTGATAGTCGTTGCCAGACCTCTCAACTCCAGACGTCCGTAGATGAACGGTTTGAAGAGTTCCAGCGCCATCTTCTTAGGCAGACCGCACTGATGCAGACGGAGGAATGGGCCGCAGGTAATTACTGAACGACCTGAATAATCAACACGCTTACCAAGCAGATTCTGACGGAAGCGACCCTGCTTACCCTTAATCATATCTGCTAATGATTTAAGAGGACGCTTGTTTGATCCTGTAATTGCTCTTCCACGACGACCATTGTCCATCAGAGCATCAACAGATTCCTGCAGCATACGCTTCTCATTGCGGACAATAATCTCAGGAGCTGCAAGATCAAGCAGTCTCTTCAGTCGATTGTTACGGTTAATGACGCGACGATAAAGATCGTTCAGATCAGATGTTGCAAAACGGCCGCCATCAAGAGGAACCAGCGGACGCAGATCCGGAGGTAAAACCGGCAGCACGGTCAGAATCATCCACTCAGGTTTGTTGCCAGAGGAGAGGAATGATTCAATTAACTTGATACGCTTTGCAAACTTCTTGCGATTGCTCTCTGAAGAAGTGCTTTCCAGAGCCTCACGGAGAGACTTAACCTCTTCTTCAAGATTAATATTCTTTAACAGGTCGAGAATACCCTCAGCACCCATCTTAGCGGTGAATTCATCAGGGTACTGCTCCAAAGCCTTGACATACTCTTCCTCTGTCAGCAGCTGACGTTCCTGAAGATCTGTCATGCCCGGATCTGTTACAACATAGTTTTCGAAATACAGCACAGACTCAATATCGCGAAGCTTCATATCGAGCACAAGACCGATACGGGAAGGTAAGGACTTGAGGTACCAAATATGAGCAACTGGAGCTGCAAGTTCTATATGACCCATGCGTTCACGACGAACCTTGGCCTGAGTAACTTCAACGCCGCACTTGTCGCAGATAGTACCGCGATGCTTAAGACGTTTGTACTTACCGCAAAGACACTCGTAGTCTTTGATAGGTCCAAAGATTTTCGCACAGAATAAACCGTCACGCTCTGGTTTAAAGGTACGATAGTTAATGGTCTCAGGCTTCTTAACTTCACCGAATGACCAGGCCTTAATCATCTCCGGAGACGCCAGACCAATCTTGATGGCATCAAAGTCCTCGAGGCGCTGCTTAAAGGCGTTACTGCGATTGGCCAGCTTACCAAGGCTGTCACTTAAACCGAGATCAACTGACGGATCTTCGGTAGGTACTTTAGTCTGATTATCGAGGTCCTGTAAGAGGACTTCATCCTGACTGTTTTCCTGAATGCTCACAACAGATTCTCCTATTGTCGTAGCTAAACCGGGAGTTTCCTCCCGGAAAGAAACTTCTATTCCTTGCGAACAAGGTCGATATTGATGCCGAGGGAACGGATTTCACGTAACAAGACGTTGAAGGATTCTGGTATACCAGCATCCATCCGATAAACACCATCAACGATGTTCTTGTACATCTTGGTTCTTCCGTTCACGTCATCTGACTTGACAGTCAGCATCTCTCGCAGAGTGTATGCCGCGCCATAGGCCTCAAGAGCCCAGACTTCCATCTCACCGAAACGCTGGCCACCGAACTGAGCCTTACCGCCCAATGGCTGCTGGGTAACCAAAGAGTAAGAGCCGGTAGAACGGGCATGCATCTTATCATCAACCAGATGGTTGAGTTTGAGCATGTACATATAACCAACAGTTACCTTACGTTCAAATGGACGACCGGTTCTTCCATCATACAGAGTCATCTGACCTGATTCTGGCTGACCAGACATGCGGAGCATTTCTTTAATGTTTTCTTCCTGTGCACCGTCGAATACCGGAGTTGCAACAGGCATGCCGTCGCGAACGTTATTAGCCAAAGTCATGACTTCGTCATCACTTAATTCGCTAATATCAATCTTCTGCGAGGTATCACCAAGGTCGTAGATCTTCTGCAGGGTCTGCCTAATCTCAGCGACAGCTCTCTGCTCAATAAGCATCTTATTGATGACATCGCCAACCCCTTTCGCAGCAAGACCAAGGTGAACCTCAAGAACCTGACCAATGTTCATACGGGAAGGAACACCCAATGGATTCAGAACCATATCTACCGGATGACCGTCCTCATCGAATGGCATATCCTCAATAGGGTTAATTCTTGAAATAACACCCTTGTTTCCATGACGTCCTGCAAGTTTGTCACCAGGCTGGATTCTGCGTTTAACAGCCAGATAAACCTTGACAATCTTGAGAACACCCGGTGTTAAATCATCACCTTCAGTAATCTTCTTCTTTTCAGCTTCGAACTTGGCTTTATATTCTTTTGCGTATTCGTCCAAACGAGCACCGAAATCTTCCAGCTGACGCTGAGCAGTATCGTCATCAAGACGCTGCTCAAGCAACTTGCTGTCATCAAGGCTGTCAACTTTTTCCTTTGACATTCCGCTCTTAACCAGATGAATTCTTACCTGATGGAGCAGACCCTGAGACAGGAATGCGAACTCCTCGTCCAGATCCTTCTTGGCCTGAGCGATGTGCATCTCTTCAATTTCTTTGGCGCGTTTGTCCTTCTCAACACCTTCACGGGTAAAGATCTGAACATCAACTACGGTTCCTGAAACGTCATTTGGTACACGTAAAGAGGAATCCTTAACCTCTGAAGCCTTTTCACCGAAAATCGCACGGAGCAGTTTTTCTTCAGGAGTTAGTTGGGTTTCACCCTTAGGAGTTACCTTACCAACCAGAATATCGCCACCGACTACTTCAGCACCAACATAGACAATACCGGCCTCGTCAAGTTTTGACAGGGCGGCTTCACCTACATTAGGTATATCAGCGGTAATTTCTTCAGGTCCAAGTTTAGTATCACGGGCTACACAGGACAGTTCAGCAATATGAATGGTGGTTAAACGGTCTTTTGCCGCAACTCTCTCAGAAACCAAGATGGAGTCTTCGTAGTTGTAGCCATTCCATGGCATGAAGGCAATTCTCATGTTCTGACCGAGAGCCAGTTCACCCATGTCTGTAGAAGAACCGTCGGCAATCACGTCACCGGCCTTAACCTTCTCATTAAGTCCGACACAAGGTCTCTGATTGATACAGGTATTCTGATTTGAACGGGTATATTTAATCAGGTTGTAAATATCGATACCAGCATCACCTTCACTGCTGATCTCATCAAGGTTGACACGAATTACGATACGAGCACCGTCAACATGCTCAACAATACCGCCACGCTTGGCGATAATGGTAACACCTGAGTCAACAGCAACCGCACGTTCCATACCGGTTCCGACAAATGGTTTTTCAGAACGTACCGTTGGCACAGCCTGACGCTGCATGTTAGCACCCATCAACGCACGGTTGGCGTCGTCGTGTTCAAGGAACGGAATCAGTGCGGCAGCAACAGAAATAATCTGCTGAGGTGAAACGTCCATAAACTGAACATCTGATGCTCTGCGGACTACTGAATCTCCTTTATAACGGCACTGAACTATCTCATTGAGAATCTTGCCGTTTTCATCGAGATCAGTGTTAGCCTGCGCGATAACATACTGACCTTCATCAATAGCAGACAGATAAGCAAACTCTTCCGTAACCACTCCATCCTTAACATAACGGTACGGAGTCTCAAGGAATCCGTAGTCATTGCAGCGGGCAAACACGGACAGAGAATTGATAAGACCGATATTTGGACCTTCAGGAGTCTCAATTGGGCACAAACGGCCGTAATGGGTCGGGTGCACGTCACGAACTTCGAAGCCGGCACGCTCACGAGTCAGACCACCAGGACCTAGGGCTGAAATACGACGCTTGTGAGTAACTTCAGACAAAGGATTGTTTTGATCCATAAACTGAGACAGCTGTGAGGATCCGTAGAATTCCTTGATGGCAGCAGAAATTGGTTTTGCGTTAATCAGTTCCTGTGGAGTGGTGTTATCAAGATCGCCTAATGACAGTCTTTCCTTTACAGCACGTTCTACACGGACCAAACCAATACGGAACTGGTTTTCTGCCATTTCACCTACAGAACGGATACGACGGTTACCAAGGTGGTCAATATCATCGATATTCTCTTTGCCGTTTCTGATACGGATCAGATAACGCATGACCTTGATGATGTCGCTGTGACTTAAGGTGCCACGCATATTCTCGCCGTCAATATTAGAACGATCGAGTTTCAGTTCTTTGCCTTTGGCATCGGTAACCTTGGCAGACAGTTCCTGAGCGTTGTTGCTAAGTTCCAGCAATGACAGCGGCAGAATTACGCAGCGGTCAAACTCAAACTTGTCGTCTTTAGTTGCAATCTTAACCTTGTGCAGGAATCGTTCAGCAACAGGAAGCATCTCGTCATCTTTGCTCTGATAGACGGTATGATCCAAAAACTGCAAGAACTTATCGGCGATATTTACATTGCCGCTCTGTGGCAAGCATTCAACCTCACCGGCATCAAGATAATCGCGGATCTTTTCCAGAACCTGAGGGAACTGAGCGTATACATTGCCGTCAATCACGGCAATACCTGACTCTTCGGTATTGATGGTTACATTCGCATCAGATAGCAGACGTGCAAGACCTGCCTTGAAGTTCTTTTCCTCAACGAAACGACTGTCAAACTTCATACGACCCACAGAAGAGAGGTCATAACGGTCATCTTTGAAGAACAGACCGTCAAAGAGAGTATCGGCAGCATCTTTCTGCGGAACTTCACCAGGACGCATCATCTTGTAGATTTCATAGCGTGCGGCAAGTTTATCGGCCTCAGGTGAAGACAAATCACGAGTGGTGTCAGCACGGAGTGTATCAGCAATGAATGAGCCTTCATCAACCTGACTGGTGTATAAGACCTCAATCTTCTTGATCTCATTATCACCAATAACCTTTAAAGATTCTTCATTGAGAATAGTGTTAGCGGCAAGAACAACATTTCCGTTCTTGTCCTTGTAATCCTTGGCAACAATCTTGTCGTACAGATACTCAACAGGGACTTCAATAAATGTAGTGCCGGCCTTTTTGAGTTCACGGATATGACGGGCAGTGATCTTCTTGCCCTTTTCAACCAGAACCTTCTTGTTGAGAGTAATATCAAACGACGCAGTTTCACCGCGCAGCCTCTCAGGAACAAGTTCCATGTTGATTTTTTTGTTCTTGAACTCAATGGTAACGGTATTGAAGAACAAATCAAGAATCTGTTCAGTATCATAACCTAAGGCTCTTAACAGCACAGTCGCAGGTAATTTACGACGACGGTCGATACGAACAAACAGATTATCACGGTGGTCGAATTCGAAATCAAGCCATGAACCACGGTAAGGAATTACACGGGCACTAAACAGAATACGACCAGGATGTGTCTTACCTCTGTCATTATCGAAGAAAACACCCGGGCTACGGTGCAGCTGTGATACAACAACACGCTCAGTACCATTGACAATAAAGGTGCCATTATCGGTCATGAGCGGAATCTCGCCCATGTAAACGTCCTGATCTATGCGCTCTTTAACTGTCTTTGAGCTGTCGCTGTTATTATCTTTCTCGTAACGGACAAGACTTAACTTTACTTTTAAGGGAGCGGAATAAGTTGTACCGCGAATCATGCACTCGCGAACATTGAATTTCGGTTCGCCGAGATGAAAACTGTTATAGCAGAGTTCAGCAAGACCTGAGTAGCTCTTAATTGGGAATACACTCTTGAATGCTGCTACCAGACCATTTTCGTTATTTGGATCTGAACTGATAAACTGCTTGAATGAATCAATTTGAACTGCAAGTAAATAAGGAGTGTCCAGTACTTTGGCACGTTTGCCAAAATCCTTACGGATGCGTTTTTGCTCGGTATAGGAGTAGACCATGGATAGGGGATCCTCTGATTGATCTGTTTCCGGTATGGGATGCCTTCGCATCTTATGTCTTATCAGGCACCGAACCCGAGCCTTCACAACATGAGGGCTCGGGTCTTTTTTGGTGGTTTAAACCACCTTTGGTTCGGTGCGAACCAAATTTATATAAGCAAGTAGCTGATTATTCAGCAACAGCCTTTGCACCAGCTTCGGTGAGAGCCTTAACAAGGGCTTCAGCGTCAGCCTTAGGCATAGCTTCCTTAACCTTAGCAGGAGCGGACTCAACCAGGTCCTTAGCCTCTTTCAGGCCTAAACCAGTAGCGGTACGAACAGCCTTAATAACGGCGATCTTGTTGGCACCAACTTCCTTCAGGGTTACGTCGAATTCGGTCTTCTCTTCAGCAGCGGCAGCACCACCAGCAGCAGGGGCAGCAGCAACAGCAGCGGCAGAAACACCAAATTTCTCTTCCATTGCCTTAACGAGTTCTACAACTTCGGTAACTGACATAGAAGCAATTGCTTCAATGATCTCATCTTTTGATAAAGCCATTTTTATTTTCCTTTAAATTTCAAACCAGGCTTATGCCTGAAAAAATGTTTCAGACTTTTTTAAATTAAGCCTGAGCGCCTTCAGCGCCTTTCTTGTCACCAACAGCGGCCAGAGTACGAACCAGTTTGCCAGCAGCAGCTTCCTTAATGGTAGCAAGCAGTTTGGCGATAGCCTCTTCGTAGGTTGGCAGAGTAGCAAGAACTTCAATGTCTTTGCCATCGTACATTTTGCCTTCAAATACAAAATTCTTGATTTTGAAGGTTTCGTTTGTCTTAGCAAAAGCTTTAAAAATACGTGCAGCAGCACCTGGATGACCCATGGACAGACCAATCATGGTAGTGCCCTTGAAAGTATCCTTCATGCACTCAAACTCAGTGCCTTCAACAGCACGGGCAAGGAGAGTGTTGCGAACAATGTGAAGATATACATCGTTCTCACGAGCTTCCTTACGGAGTTTGGTTAACTGTGCAACAGGGATACCACATGAGTCGGCAGCAACAGCTGACACAGCTTTCTTGGCTACTTCGCTGACTTCGGCAACAATTGCCTTTTTGTCTTCGATATTCAATGCCATTTTTAGCAGTGACTCCTGGAATGTCCGCTATGCGGACTTTACCCTTTCGGGACAACCGGAAATCAGTTTCAAAGGAAAATTCCCGTGAAGCTTCTTCCGCCTACGTAGGAAATTAAGGATTTCTCCTCCTACGGTCTTTGGTGGGAGGATGAGCCTCCGTCCAAAAATTACAATACCCCGCGACAACGAGATATTGTAAAAAAATTAGTTCTGAGCAACAGAATCAGTTGCATCAATAGCGTTCTTATCAATCATCAGACCGCCACCCATAGTAGTGGAGATGCAGACTTTCTTGATAAAGGCGCCTTTTGCAGCAGCAGGCTTATTCTTGTTAATAGCAGCCATCAGAGCACCAAGGTTCTGAACCAGCTGTTCAGCGGTAAAGTTGACCTTACCGATGGAAGCCTGAATGCAACCGTGCTTATCATTACGATAACGTACCTGACCTGCCTTAGCATTCTTTACCGCCTCGGTTACATCACGGGTTACAGTACCAACCTTAGGGTTAGGCATTAAACCACGAGGACCGAGAACCTGACCTAACTGACCAACAACGCGCATGGCATCTGGAGTTGCGATGACAACATCAAAGTCCATAAAGCCCTGCTTGATCTTGTCAGCAAGTTCTTGCATACCGACAAAGTCAGCACCTGCGGCGGTTGCCTTGTCAGCATTTTCACCCTGAGTGAAAACAAGAACACGAACGTTCTTGCCGGTACCATTAGGTAATACGGCAGCACCACGTACGTTCTGGTCTGACTTAGTTGGATCAATACCCAACTGAATTGCAACATCAACAGACTCAACAAACTTTGCCTTTGGCAGTTTGATCAGGGTTTCAAAACCCTCTACTGGGCTATAAATCTTGCTGCTGTCAATAGCCTGGCGGATAGCCTTCATGCGCTTAGAAATTTTAGCCATGATTAGTCCTCCACCTGAATACCCATTGAACGGGCAGTACCAGCAATTGAACGAGCTGAAGCTTCAATATCAGCACCAGTCATGTCAGGATCTTTCATCTTAGCGATCTCGACTAACTGAGCGTGGGTAATCTTACCTGCACTCTCGTGACCTGGCTTATGAGAAGCTGACTTAAGATTAAGAGCCTTCTTTACAAGGAAAGAAGCAGGAGTGGTCTTAGCAACAAAGGTAAAAGACTTATCCTGATATACAGTGATGATTACAGGAACTGGCATTCCTTTTTCCATCTTGGCAGTCTGAGCATTGAATGCTTTACAGAACTCCATGATGTTAACACCATGCTGACCTAATGCTGGACCTACTGGAGGAGCAGGATTAGCGTTACCAGCACCAACCTGTAATTTGATATAGGCAGAAACTTTCTTTGCCATTTTATTTCCTTCATTTATCGGGTAATATCGCACGTTCGTAAGACGTCGTGCTTCCCTGCCATCAGTCAGAAACTGATGACAATCCGCCTCTTGACAGAGACAACCTGACGATTATACATATTAATAAAATTGAATTCAATCACTATTTGTTATTTTGTGTTAAATGCTGCTTGACTCTGTGGTTACTATTAATTGGTAAAAGATGAAACTTTTTTTAAGCAAAAAAATAGCCGAATAATACATCCGGCTATCGTCAGTTCATTATTAGTTACAAACAGGCGTGTTAAACATCCTTCTCAACCTGACTGAACTCAAGTTCTACTGGCGTAGCACGTCCGAAGATAGCAATAGACACCGTCAAACGGTTCTTCTCGTAATCAACTTTCTCAACAGTACCCACGAAGTCCTTGAAAGCGCCATCGATAGCACGCACCATCTCTCCAACCTCGAACATGGTCTTTGGTCTTGGAGATTCTGAGGTTTCCTTAAGTCTATCAAGAATTCTGTTTGCTTCAGCTTCTGTAATCGGCAGAGGATGATCAGATGAACCACCGATAAAGCCCAATACGCGGTCGGTATGTTTTACGAGCTGCCAGGTCTCAGGACTCATTCTCATCTGAATAAGAACATAGCCTGGGAAGAATTTTCTCTCACTCTCGTGTTTCTTGCCGTTCTTAATTTCTTTGACTTTTTCCTTTGGAACCAACACTTCACCGAAATCATCTTCAAGATGATGCAGTTTGATACTCTCAGTTAAAGTAACAGCAACACGCTGTTCAAATCCAGAAAAAGCCTGAATCACATACCAGCGCATCGGTGCCTTGGCAGGAGCATTGTCTTTTACATCAGCACTGGTCTTAACTTCAGGTGCATTATCAGCTTTAATTTCTGGAGCTTCAGAAGCTACCGGTGCTTCAACATTTTCAAGATCTGTCATCGATACTATCCTTGACACTGAAGTCTTTACATTGTGATGGATTCAATAATCTGTAGGAAGACCACGTCACACAGATAAAGGAATAAACTTACAACGCATACAGCCACAAAAACAATCAAAGTAGTCTGTACAGCTTCCTGACGAGTTGGCCAAACAACCTTCTTCAATTCAACATAGGATTTATGAGAAAAGTCGAGTAAAGCGTGTCCCTTGTTGGTGAATAGCAAAACAACCGCTGCCACAACAATCACACCTATAACTGCAAAGACTCGCCCCAGACGACCAAGAGTTGATTCATCGATCACCACAAAATTAGTGTAATAATAGTTACCAAAAATAGCACCGGCAATCAGAACAATGGCAACAACCCACAGAAGAGCATTAACAGCCGGGGAGACAAAAAGATCAGCATTGGCTTTCTCTGCTTTCTTCTGTGCTGCAAGAGCTTTCTTTTCTGCCTTTGTTTTCTTAACCAGAGCCTGCTTCTGTTCCTTACTATTATTTACTGAATCTGACATGTTCTAAAACCCGTTTCGGTAAAGTAAAATGAACGCCGATCTATGATCATTTCGCAACTTTATGTTATACAACATAAAATTTGCATAGGCTGGTTCATTCAGCCACAAAATAGAATCAATGAACCCTAGGTTCAAAACCGTAGCCTGTTCTACAACAAGCAATAATCTGCAAGATTATGCCATTACAATCACACTTTTTCAAGAAAAAATGATACCAATATCATCCTTGAAAAAGGTTAATCACAAATAGACAAATATTAAGGTTATATGATCGAATAATCCGCAGCGTATTCAGCAGATTATCTGTCGATACGCTACGGATTTATTTAATTACCTTTGACGGTAACTATTATTCTAAGATGTCACCAACTACACCTGCACCTACGGTACGACCGCCTTCACGAATTGCGAAGCGCTCGCCCTTAGCCATAGCTACTGGGTGGATCAGGGTTACTACCATGTCGGTGTTGTCACCTGGCATTACCATCTCTACGCCTTCATTCAGTTCAATGGTACCAGTAATATCGGTGGTA
>JAGBLM010000011.1 GCA_017635415.1 Succinivibrio sp.
AAGAAAAGAGGGCGTAAGCCTAAGCCAGTCGATCCTAATAATATAAAACCAAAGAGACCTAGAGGTAGACCAAGAAAAGTTGCCGTTTCACAATAATTGGATTTTTAGAGGTATAGTCCGAGATATTGTGAAACTTTTAATTGACTATCTTTTACAAAAACTTTCCAAACTATTTTCTCAAAATCTTTGAACCAAATTACTGCCTAATCCAGGTGATAACTGGGTTCCAATACTAAAGAAATGTACAAAAAAAACTCCCTCAGACGAAGGAGTTTTTGGTTTTAAGAATAAAGTGAAAGCGTTTTAGAACGAGTACTTGGCGCCTGCAGCAAATACGTGTTCTTTGACGTTTTCAGATCCAGTAAAGGTATAGCCGATACCAAGACCAAAAGCACCACAGGTGGCATCAAGGCCGATTCCGGCGCGGAAACTTACAGAATCAAGAACTTCAGCGTTGGTGCTAACCTTGCCGAAGTTACCGTCAAAGCCACTGATGGTTGCTTTGGCATCAAGATCCTTATCTCCGGCATTGATGATGGCGGTCAGATCCAGAGCCGGTTTAAGCTTCCAGTTGCCTGAAGTGAACTCTTTGGAGAATTCCACACCAATCGGGAACTGGAAGTAGTTCTGATTGATGCTGTCTCCTGAGAGCATCAGAGCATCACCCTTCTTGACCTTATAACTGCCGATTCTGGCATGGCTGAAGCGGATGCCGGCATGAGGAATAATGTCAACCTTAGTGAGGCTGAAACGATACTTGGCATTGATACCAGCGGTTAAAGTGTACGAATCAATGTTCTTTGATGACATTTTACCGTAGGAGGATTTAAGGTCGGTATCGGTCTTCATGGCAGTATAGCCGATGTCGGCAAGAATCTTCAGGCTGTCCTTCTCATAGGTACCGTATGCACCTAGACCCCAGAAGGAGGCACTGTCCTCAGATGGAGCAAGATTTCCTCTGCTGTCAGTTGAAGCATGGCCTACGATACCGTCAAAGCCCAGTCTGAAGCCGTTGGCAACAGCAAAATCAGCACCAAGACTGAGACCGTAGATATTAGCCTTGAGACCATATTTAGAGCCTTCAATCTTAAAACTGTCAGACTTGGAGTGCTTGTAGAACGGTTTGGCCCAGATGGTGGCTGTACTGCCACTGACAGTCCCAGCCTTTGCTCCGCTGTTTACGGCAAAGCCGTTGACCTGTTCAACATTGTCGTGCGCAACCTGTGCAACCAGCTCATTTAAGAGAGGTACACCACCGAAAATAAAGCCGGTAAATGAATTGGCATCATTGCGGAATCTGGCAATTTCCTCAGCTGAGCCAGTCTTGATGTTCTCAAGCATGGAGGCAATTAAGCCCTGACCGTCGTTTCTTGACGAATCAAACCCGCTACCCTGAGCCTGATTGATAATAGCCTGTGACAGACTCTTGCTGATACCACCACTTACTGCGGCAACGCCGGCTGGCGAAATACCAAGGTCAATTACGTACTGTCCGTCTGTGGCGGTAACACCGTTTATCTGGTAGAGGAAGTTTGCCGAAGACAGGTAGTCAGCATAACTGTCAGTATAGGTGCTGATGCCGGCACCGGCACCGGTCACAACCACTTTTTTACCGGTTGACTGAGCTCCTTTAAGAACAATTTTTGCTCCTTTTTCAACGCTGAATGTACCGTTACCGTCGGTAAAGGTAATGGCAGCACCGTTTGCAAAGGCGCCCTTATAAAGCTCAAGGGTTGAGCCGTCTTTTAAGGTTACTGAATCAGCAGCAGGATCTACAGCACTGCTGTTGTTCTCTTTACCACTCAGATAAATGGCATTGGTACTGCCAAGAGAAATGCCACTTGCAAGGGCTAAAAGTGAATAACCCTCAGCAACTGCATCTGTTGAGGCAAAATCAGAACTGCTGCCTACATAGGTTGCAGAGCCGGTCAATACCGCAAGTTTACCGTTTTCACTGAACAGCAGTGAGGAGGTGGTCAGAGTTGAAGGATCAAGTTTCATCAGACTGGCAAGTGTGACCCTGTTGGCCTTGATGGCTGAGTTGTTTACAGTTGCCGCACCGTTGAAGGTCAGATTATTGAAATCGAGGCTAGCACCTGTCAGCGTAGCGTCACTTTCAAAGGTCATGTCTGAGGTTGGATCAGTGGCTGTCAACCTGGTGAAGGTGGTGCTGCCGTTGAAAATTATCTTACCGTTGGTATCTTTTTTGATGCTGATTGAATCAGTACCATCCATGGTAGCGGTGCCGTTGAAGATGGCTGTGCCGTTTTTGCCGACAGTGATCTTGCCGCCATCGCTGACGACAGTATTGCCGTTGACAGTCATTTTTGATTCTGAAGACGCATCCTCGGTACTGCCGATTTTTACAACCGAACCAGATCCTGTGACAGTAAAATTGCCGGTAATGTTAAGTTCAGCTGGATAATTCTTTTTGCCAAACACAAAAATTTCACCTGAATTTTTAACATCCACATTTCCTTTGAGATTAAGAACCGGGCTGTTTTCTAAGGTTGATGACGAATCGTCCCAGCTGCCAACGTTTATTCTGCCACCGTCAACGATGACATTGCCTGTAATGGAAGAGGTACCGCCGCCGGCCTGCAGGCCACCGCCTTCATAGCCTGATACGTATCTTTCGACAGTTTCAGAAATGGTATGACCCCAGACTCCATACTGTTTTTCAAGGTCGGAAAAGCCGTTTTCATTTATGGCGCCCTTGGAGGTTACGACAACCTCGCCACCTGTAACATTAAGATCGACACCGTCAAGGTCAACTGAGGCAGAATCTTCGATAAGTAGACCATTCTTAAGTTCAATCTTTCCATCAAGACCACCGGAACCGATACCGCTGTAAGTGAGTTTGCCATTGAGGGTGGCGGTCGTATTAAGTGAGTTGATTTTCAGATAACCAGAGTTGACCTTTGATTCGCCATTTACGGTAAGAGTGCCTCCCTGAGTGGCCAGATAGGCACGGCCACCGTTGACGGTAACACTGTTCAACGTAATATTACCTTGCAGTCCATAGGTGGTGATATTCTGAAAATTTGCGCTATTTAGCAGTGCGACGGCGTTTGGGTAGTTGCCACTACTTGTCAAGACATCATTCTTGAGTTCACTCCAACCGTCGTCGTTTTTGACTGCACCATTTATCATCCAGCCCATTTCATGACCAAGATTTCCATTAACCTCCACATCAGCTCCGTCGGTGAGGCTAAGCTCCGTGATAGTTGGTGTAACATCGAGTAAATCACGCTGACCATAATAGTTCATCATTGTGGTTGAAGCGTAGGAAGTACCGATGGAGGCCAGAATCAGCAGACTTTTCAGCAGATTATTGCCCAAGACTCCCAATCTGATGTTGCTCATTCCCTGTCCAAGAGCGTGTCTGTATATGGATCTATAGGCTTCGGTCAGCATATGAAGGGCGTTATTAGTCTGTTTCATACAAATCCCTTAAATTTAATAATCATGATGGAGTTTTTCAGAGTATTACAAGAAAGAGGACATCAGACGAGTTGAGAACACTGAATCTTTAATACAAAATGTTAAGACATAAATAAGGAAGCCGTGCGGCTTCCCTGTTCCTAAGAGTTTGTATAGCCTGTAGCGCTGGTGGATGTAAATTGACGGACTATGTAGTCAACATTTAAACCAAGCTGCAGGTCTTTATCATCTGCCTTGTAATTATCCGCACGAAATTATGACTCACCCCCCGACTTGTGTTAAGTAGATCACATTTTTGTAAGAAAATGGAATAGACTTTTCAAAGCTGCCCCCTTCAACATGCCTAATAAATGAAAAAATGATTTCACTACTCCTCAAGATGAAAAGAAATGATTTTCCTGATGATGCTGTCAAAGTAGAGATAAATTAGAGTTTGTACTTAAGATTGTTTGCTATAATACCGGACGAGTGATTTTTTGACTGTCGACGACTGGAAGTCGTTTTTTTTCTGGCGGTCTGTGCTAAATTACGAATAGAATTTTGTTTTATTGAGGAGTCTCTTCCATGAAAGTTACAGTGTTAGGCGCAGCAGGCGGCATTGGTCAGCCACTGTCAATGATTCTGAAAAATAATTTACCAGCCGGCTCAAGCTTAAGCCTGTATGACGTAGCACCATTTACTCCAGGTGTTGCCAAAGATTTAAGCCACATTCCTACTGATGTCTGTGTAGAGGGTTTCACCGGTGATGATCTGCCTAAAGCTCTTGAAGGTACCGATGTAGTAGTAATTCCTGCAGGTGTTGCCCGTAAGCCAGGCATGACCCGTGATGACCTGTTCAACATTAACGCCGGCATTATCGCCAACCTCGTCAAGAATGTTGCCAAGACTGCTCCTAAGGCCTGCATCTGTATCATTACCAACCCTGTCAACTCTACTGTACCTATTGCAGCTGAAGTTTTAAAGGCAGAGGGTGTCTATGACAAACACCGTCTGTTCGGTGTATCCTGCCTTGATGTAATCCGTTCTGAGACTTTCTTAGGTGAGGAACTGGGCGTTTCCAAACTTGACGTAACTGTTCCTGTTATCGGCGGTCACAGCGGTACTACCATTCTGCCTCTGCTTTCTCAGGTGATTGGTTCTGAGGTTATTCCACAGGATCGTATCGAGGCTCTGACCACCCGTATTCAGAACGCCGGTACTGAGGTTGTTGAAGCTAAAGCCGGTGCAGGTTCTGCTACCCTGTCAATGGCTACAGCAGGTGCTCGTTTTGCCCTCAAGGTTGTACGCGGTCTTATGGGTGAGCCTGGTGTTACCGAGTACGGTTATGTTGAAGGTGACGGCAAGTACACCACCTTCTTTGCTCAGCGCGTACGCTTCGGCAAAGACGGCTGGGATAAGGTATATGACTTCGGCAAGATCTCTGATTTTGAGCAGAAGAACCTTGATTCGGCTATTGATATCCTCAAGGGTAATATCCAGAAGGGTGTTGATTTCGGTAAGAAGTGGGTTGCTGAAAACAAGTAATCTGTTTTCTTCCTGATAAAAAAGGTTCTGGAGAGATCCAGAACCTTTTTTCATTTGAGTCTAAAGTTGGAGACGGAGTCTGCCGATAAGAGAGATAACTTGAGTTTTTTGCGTTGGGGGTGTCTCATGAACATGAGTCGCTTGGTTAAAAGTTGTATTGCAATGAGTGCTGTGCTTGTGAGCACTATAGTCTGCGCTCAGTCATCAAAATACGATGTTATTACCAGTACCCGCGCTATGGCAGCGCGGTCCCAGCTTGATAATCTTACTTTTGATGTCGGCGCAAACGGAAATCAGGGTGCCAACGTTGAAATGTATACCAATGAGCAGATGGATTATATCGTGGAAAACAAGATGCTCAGGGAGATTGTTCTCAAGCAGGACCGCTGTCAGTTCGTTTCCGATATTGAAGATCGTGCCCGTCTTGTGAATCTGCCTGTGTTCCAGTTTGCCTGGGGTGAAATGCTGTTGGGAGGGATCTGCGTTAAACAGGATGAGGAACTTGGTGTTGAGTATATCAAGAAGTCTGCAGACAACAGTTATGCTGCCGCTATGGAACGCATGTCCTTCTATTATGAGAAAGGCTATTTTGTCGGTCGTGACCTTAATAAGTCCGAGCGTTATATGCACACTGCCGCGGCCTTAGGTTCAAAGAGCGGCCGTCTTGGCTGGGCTGATATGCTTGTACGCGGTTTTGGTTCCCCGCAGCAGTATGAGGAGGCCTTCAGCTGGCTTTATCATTCAACCTATAAGGATAGTTACAGTCAGGATAAGAAACAGTTCCTGCAGCAGGAACTGGAGAAAAGACTCCCGCCTAATGTCGTAGCCAGAGATATGATTTTCGATTTTGATATCTGACCGTATGCACACAAAACATTGCGCCACAACATGAAGTTGTGGCGCAGTTGTTATGGTCCTGTTGATGAAAAAACCGTCCGTACCTGTATAATGTCAGGAAGAATTTAACATTATGGCGGTTATTATGTTTGACAATCTTACTGAACGACTCAACAGAACCTTAAAGAACATCAGCGGCAAGGGCCGCATCACTGAAGACAACATCAAAGATACCCTGCGTGAAGTCAGAACTGCTTTACTTGAGGCTGATGTTGCACTGCCTGTGGTCAAGTCCTTTACCGCAAGAGTAAAGGAGAGAGCTCTTGGTAAGGAAGTCAGCCTGAGTCTTACTCCTGGACAGGAGTTCATCAGAGCGGTTTACGATGAGCTGGTCAACACCATGGGTGGTGAAACAGCACAAATCAATCTGGCTCATCAGCCTCCTGCCGTCATCCTGCTTGCAGGTCTGCAGGGTGCCGGTAAAACAACCTCAGCGGCTAAACTTGCTCTTTACCTTAAGGAGCGGCAGAAAAAAAAGACTCTGCTGGTTTCTGTCGATACCTACCGTCCTGCCGCTATGGATCAGTTGAAGACTCTGGCTATGGAAATAGGTATAGACAATTACCCGTCCGATCCGCAGCAGAAACCTCAGGAGATTGCCGCCAGCGCTCTTGAATACGCCAAACTTCATGCCTATGAAATCATGATTCTTGATACTGCTGGACGTCTTGCCGTGGATGAGGAGATGATGAATGAGGTTAAGGCCCTGCATCAGCTTACTGAACCAACTGAAACCTTGTTCGTGGTCGATGCCATGACCGGTCAGGATGCTGCCAATACCGCCAAGGCCTTTGCTGAGGCGCTGCCTCTTACAGGCGTGGTACTGACTAAGGCCGATGGCGACGCCCGCGGAGGTGCGGCACTGTCAGTGCGGGAGATTACGGGCAAGCCTATCAAATTTATCGGTATGGGTGAAAAGGTTTCTGCTCTGGAGCCTTTCCATCCTGACCGTATCGCCTCTCGAATTCTCGATATGGGTGATTTACTGTCCCTGATTGAGGATCTGCAGCGCAACACCGATATGGAAAAAGCGCAGAAGATGGCGGATAAGATCAAGAAAGGAGAAGGTTTCACCTTGGAAGACTTCCGTGAGCAGCTGCAGCAGATGAAGAGTATGGGCGGAATGGCCGGACTTCTGGATAAACTGCCTGGTATGGGTAGCGTATCGGATAAGATCAAGGAAAAGGTAAATGACAAGTCTATGGCTCACCTTGAGGCCATCATCAATTCCATGACCAAAAAAGAAAGGGTCCGTCCGGAAATCATCAAAGGTTCGCGCAAGAAACGTATCGCCGCAGGCGCCGGTGTTGAGGTCCATGAGGTTAATCTGCTTTTAAGACAGTTTGAGACAACGCAGAAAATGATGAAGAAAATGGGCAAGGGTGGTATGCGCAAGATGGCAGGTGCCATGAAAGGTCTGATGGGCGGATTCGGTGGTTTCCCAGGAATGTTTGGTCGTTAGCTAGATCTTAGACACCGAAAGGATCAGGAATATATCTTGATTTTTGCAAAAAAAGGTGTAAAATGGCGCGACTGTATTTAGACGAAAAGGTTGTCTTTAGTCAGATAGCCTTCATTATTTAACAATAGGTACTAGCGAAATGGTAGTCATTCGTTTACATCGTATGGGCGCAAAGAAGCGTCCTTTCTATCACGTTGTTGTTGCTGATTCTCGTTTTGCGGCTTCTGGCCGTTTTATCGAGCAGGTCGGCTTCTACAACCCAATTGCAACCGGTAAAGAGGTTGCACTGCGTCTGAACGTTGAATCAATCAACTCCTGGATTGCAAAAGGTGCTCAGCCATCTGATCGTGTAAAACGCCTGCTCAAGGAAAATGAGATGGGTGCAGAAGCTGTAGCTAAGTATAAAGAAGAAAAACACGCTAAAGCAGTAGAAGCCAAGAAGGCTAAAGCTGCTGAAGCAGCTGCCAAGGCTGCCGCAGAAGCTGCTGAGGCCGAACAGGCTGCACAGGCTTAATAATCTCTGCTTATGGCAGATGATTTACCGCGTCCGATGGGTCGCTTAGGCGCATCCTTCGGGATAAAGGGTTACCTTAAGGTTGAATCCTTTACATCCAGACCTGAGAACCTTTTTGACTACTCGCCATGGTTTATCCGCCAGCGCGGGGCAGAATGGCGTGAGGTTCAGGTCGTAGACTGGCAGCCACACGGTAAAGGCTTTATTGTTAAGCTTAACGTGGCCAGTAACCCAGAAGAGGCTAAGGCTTTTGCGGGTTTGGAAATCGGGATCAGGCGCTCAAGCCTGCCCCCTGTTGACGACGATGAGATTTACCTTATAGACCTGATAGGTTGTCAGGTAATTGGCATCGGCGGAGTAATGCTCGGCAAAGTGTCGGGAATTCGGGATCAAGGAGCCGCTCCTTTACTGGTTGTGTCTCCCTCTGACCACCTGACATCAGGAAGAAAGGATGAGATTCTTATTCCTTATGTCGCAGGCCCGATTGTAACTGCAGTTGATCTCAATGCAGGTACTATCAGGGTAGAGTGGGGTGAAGATTACTAGCCATGTGGTTTGGAGTAATTTCACTCTTTCCGGAAATGTTTGCTGCTGTGACCTCATGTGGAGTTACACGCAGGGCTTGTGAGAATGGACTGATTGAGGTCCAGTGCTACAATCCTCGTGATTTCACTCATGACAAGTACCAGACTGTTGACGATAAGCCTTATGGCGGCGGTCCTGGTATGTTGATGAAGGTTCAGCCGCTTAGGGATGCCATCAAGGTGGCTAAAGCACAGGCCCCATCCGGAACGAAAGTTGTCTGTATGTCTCCTCAGGGAGAGCAGCTCAATCACTCTCTGGTCACTAGATTCCACAGTTGGGGCTCTATGATCCTCGTAGCCGGACGCTATGAGGGTATTGATGAGCGCGTCCTTCAGACTGAAGTCGATCTGGAGGTTTCGATCGGTGACTATGTCTTGTCAGGGGGTGAACTTCCTGCCATGTGTATCATCGATGCGGTTTCACGGCTGGTTCCGGGAGTTCTCGGGGACATCCGGAATATGCAAGAGGATACTTTTGCTCAGGGATTACTGCATTTCCCTCAGTACACCAGACCTGAAGTAATTGATGGTCTTGAGGTACCGAAGGTACTAATGAGCGGTGATCATGAGAAGATCCGCAAGTGGCGTCTGCAGCAGGCGCTGGGGCGCACTTATGAACGCAGACCTGATCTTCTGGAAGGTCGGGAGTTGAGTTCACAGGAGCTGAAACTGCTCAGAGAATATCTGCAGCAGAAAGAAAACTGATTTATTTGTTTTTAATGGTAGGTAGTAACTATGGCCAGCAATCCAATTATTGACGAGCTCGAGAAAGAGCAGATCCGTAAGGACATCCCTGTATTCAATCCAGGCGATACTGTACGCGTTGAAGTTCGTGTAGTAGAGGGTGAAAAGACCCGTCTGCAGGCTTTTGAAGGAAACGTTATTGCTAAGCGTAACCGCGGTCTGAACTCTTCTTTCACTGTTCGCAAGATTTCTTCAGGTGAAGGTGTTGAGCGTGTCTTCCAGACTCATTCTCCTCTGATTTCTTCAATTACCGTTACCCGTCGAGGTGACGTACGTCGTGCCAAACTTTACTACTTACGTGATCGTAGCGGTAAGGCTGCTCGTATCCGTGAGAAGGTTTAAGATTTGCTTTGTGCTTAAGCTTTCGTTCATAATAAAGCCTGCGTTGAGCAGGCTTTTTTATTGTGGATAATCTATGTCTCTTTCAGTAATAATTTTATGCAAGAATGAGGCAGCCAATCTTCCGGGATGTATCGGTAGTGTCAGGGATCTGGCCGATGAAATCATCGTTATTGATGGTGAGAGTACTGATGACTCCCCGCAGATTGCCCGTTCTTTAGGCGCCAAGGTTTTTCTGCTTGATTCCTGGGAAGGCTGGGGTAAACGACGCCAGCAGGCTCAGGATTTATGCAGCTGCGATTATGTAATGCATCTTGATGCTGATGAAAGACTTACACAAAAGGGCATTGCCGAGATTAAAGAACAACTGACCTCCTTTAGTGACAATACGATTCTGGCCCTGCCCAGACTTACTAATCTTTTCGGTGACAATATTCACCACTGCGGCTGGTATCCTGACTATGTTATGCGCATCTATAAAAGGTCTTATACACATTATGATGACGCGATGGTACATGAGAAACTGGTCGTGCCTCAGGGGACCTCAGTCAGATATTTAAAGGAGCCGCTGATCCATTTTTCTTATCCTTATTTTCAGCGCTACATTGAAAAGCAGTCTGCATATATCACGGCCTTTGGGCAAAACAATAAACGCAGAAGAAAGAAGGTGAGTCTGTGGCTTATTCCACTGCGTGGTCTGTTTTCCTTCATAAGAACCTATATCCTCAAAGGAGGATTTCTTGATGGTAGAGCAGGACTGTGGCTTTCTATCTCGACTGCAACCTATACGGTTAACAAGTATTTGGCTCTTTATCTTAAAGTTACAGGTAAACCGATACAGGCAGAGGATAGAGCTACTAATGAACAAAAGATCAGAGACTGATGACCAGAATAAACGCGTTATAACGCAATGAAGTCTTATAACTTGCTGATTTTCTGATAGTTATATTCTGCTATAATGAAGTTATCGTGTGGAGCTGTCTGCTATGAAAGAAATTGCTTCATCGGAAAACATAGAAGATTTCCTCGATTGTGATTTTATCTATATCGATAAGACAGAGTATATCTACAACCTTATTACCAATAACAAGCGGGTTTTTATCTCCCGTCCCCGCCGCTTTGGCAAAACCTGACCTTAAACACCATTGGTACCCTCTTTGAAAAGGGGGTTGATCCTTACTTCAGAGGACGTGGATTTACGATAAGTGGCAGCAGGATAAATATCCTGTGCTGCACTTGAGCTTTCTTGAATATTCAGTCTCCGAT
>JAGBLM010000012.1 GCA_017635415.1 Succinivibrio sp.
ACTACAGCTGCTCTGGTTCGTGACCAGACTCACTCCCGAGCCGGGCATGTCCTGCCCTTGTGAATTTTATTGTAGGCGGCGAGTTACAGAAAAGCAACCCCTGATTAGTTTAGCGCCTTATATCCCCGTCCTGAAGGACGGGGTTTTACGGCGCCTTTTGATAAAACAAAAAAACTAGACGATACTAGATAATATTGACCATTAGCCAATGAACTGTTTTAGCTTAATTCTCGACGCTGCCTGTTAACCTTTTGTTTCTTAATCAGAAACATCCACATCAGGTGCAATCTCGATGTGATAATCAGGATATTTCTGCAGAATTTCACTGCTAATTATGGAAACTCCCTGCTTTGCTTCTATATCGAAACTCAAAACAACATCGAAAGACATTTCTTTTTTATCGACGTCAACATAAAAACCGTGCATCTGAACACACCACTCATGTGAAGTTACCAGCTCGTGTACCTGTTTCTGAAGAACGGAAGCTTCATCATCAGCAGTATTGTATGAGTACAGACCAACAGCCGCCAGAATAACACCCGTATTATGGAATACTTTTCTCTCAAGCCTTCTCGTTAAACGGTCAATATCTTTGGCTGTCATGTAATCAGGAAGTTCAAGATGGACAGAGGCAAAATCCCTCCCAGGTCCATAGTTATACATTATCAGATCGTACGCCCCTCTGACCTCCGGCTCCTCTGTCAGCAGTTTTTTTATTCTGACAGTTTTCTCTTTCTCTGCCCTGATCCCGAGAATTTCGTTAACCATCTCTATCATCATTTCAATTCCGGCTTTAATGATAAAGACTGAAATTAGTGCTCCGACATATGCTTCCAGCGATAAGCCTGTGAAGGTAAATATGAGCGCACAGCAGAGAACTGATGCAGACAGTACGGCATCAAACAGCGCATCGGCACCAGAGGCGACCAGTGCACCTGAATTAACCTTCCTGCCCTGTCCCTTTACATAGTGCCCAAGAGCAATCTTAAAGAGTACTGCCACAGCAATAATAACCAGTGATGTCACACTGTATTCAGGAGTCTGAGGTTCAACTATCTTTTTAACTGATTCCACTGCCGCTGTGATACCGGCATAGAGAACTATTCCCGACACAATCATGGCACTCAGATACTCAATACGACCGTAGCCCAGAGGATGTTTTTTATCAGGAAGCTTTCCTGCAAGCTTGGTCCCCACAATAGTTATAATTGAGGATAAGGCGTCAGAGAGATTGTTCACAGCATCAAGAAGAACCGCAATGGAGTTTGACGTTATACCTATCACTGCTTTAAAAGCGGCAAGCAGAACATTAACCAGAATTCCAACCACGCTGGTTCTGACTATTACTTTATCGCGGTCTGTTGCTGTGGTTATATTTTGCCCAGACTGTTCTGACATCTCACGCCTCTCCAATGCCCCGCTGTTATTCTTTGCCTTGGAACTCATCAACACCAAGAGCAATGAGAAAAATAGACAGGACTCTTTGTATACCTCATTTCTTCTGACGCGATGCCACTTCATGCTCTACTCATCACGTCAGGATGAATACATCCTGACGGAATTATGTCAGGCTGTATCGGGACTCAAGACATTCTGACCGTCATTTCATGGTGTTGTTTTCTTTGAGTTATATTCCTTTTTTGCCTTGGCAAGATCGGAGATAAAATCCTTGTTGCCGTGCAGTACCGAATAAAAATAGATTGCCATCAGTCTGGCATTATCGACATCGGACTGCCAGTGATAACCGCAAATTACACGACTCTGACCAAACTCGTAGGCTAGACTCATCAGTTCGTTTCTCTTTTCCGGGGCAATTTCAGACAAGAGAAGTCCAACCGTTGTTCCAACCGCAGTATGCCCCGACGGATACGAACCACCGTTGCGCCGCGAAGCTTCCTCTTCTGGTCGACAGGTATGCTTGTCGAAATAAGCGAATGGTCTCCGCTTGTAATAACGGCGTTTTGTTATAGAAGTTCCGTACTTAATCGCATCATTGCAGGAGGCCATCAGCAGTTTATAAATATCAGGTGTATTCTGTTTGGAAATCGTGATACCCAGTACTTTTGAAAAAAGCTGGTGTACCTCCTGAGGTGTTTCCGTCGCCTGTTCTCTAGCCAGATCCCATCTCTTGGTCCCTTGCATCTTCTGACCTTCAAAGAACATAAATTCATCATAGGCAGCGTCAGGACTGCCAAGACTAGGCGGTGCCGGAAGAAGCCAGGCTACGGCAGGAGATCCCTGCAATGTAAGGTAATGAGTTGATAAATCCTGTTTATCATCTGCACATCTTGCGGCTGTACCAAAAGCACAGACCAACAGGGTCACTCCCCAAAGCAGCATCCTATTCATACGCACTCTCATAAATATTCAAAATAACATTGCACAGTCTTTTCTTTTAGTCTAATGCTTTACTTTTTGCTCTCATAAAGAGATTTGAATTCATCCTTTGCCTTTTTTAGCTGTTTTAAAAAGGCATTATTACCGTGTAATGCTGAGTAGATAACTCCTGCCAGCAGACGAGAGTTCTCTACATCAGACTGCCAGTGGAATCCACAGATTACCCGGCTCCGTCCGTATTCATAGCCACGCTCAAGAATTAAATTGCTACGCTGAGGATTAATCTCCGCAAGGATGAGCGCTGTCAACATGCCTCTTGCACTATGAGCCGAAGGATAAGAGTAGGTTACAGAATAGGCAAGTTCCTTCTGAGGTTCACAGGTTTTACCGCTCTGCTTTAGATAGACAAAAGGTCTGTAGCGCTTGTACTGCTTCTTCAAAACGGAGGTGCCATAAGTTTCGACATCATTGAGAGCACCCCTGATAAGTTTGAAGAGCTGAGGAGTATCCTCGGGGTTAATCATAAGACCGAACGGATGCTCAAAAGAGGTAAGCAGATTATGATGGTTATTGCCCTTAACCGCATCATAGATAGCAACACGCCACCGTGCTGTGTCGCGCATTTTCTGCCCTTCATAATAGTAAAATTCATCACGTTTGGCAGCCTCGCTTCCGTTCTCAGGCGGAGGCGGAATAACCACATTCACATCAGGAGCATCTGCTTCTGTAAGAAAATGAAGTTTCTGCCCAAACGCAACATTGAGACTTCCTGCAGCAAGCATAAATCCAAAGGCAATCAATAGATACTTTTTCAAAATCCACCTCAGCAGCACACAAAATCTCTCCGCAGACAGCAGCACGAAGATGAAAAGGGGGAAACAAAACACCAAAGCGGATGCGTACGGATCACGCATCCACAATATAAAGCGTAAAACAGCAAAAAAAATAATTGTAGGATCTGGTTTAAAAAATCTGAATTTTCTTTAGGAAGTTTTGTCAGATTTTATCAAGACCTAAGACTTCAGTCAGAGAATATAACCCAGGATTCTTACCTTCAAGCCACCTGGCGGCTTTGACTGCACCGCGGGCAAAGGTCGTACGGGAGGTTGCAACATGACCGATATCGACACGTTCGCCGTCATAGCAGAACATGGCTTTATGCTCACCGACAATATCACCGCCTCTTACAGAAGAAAAGCCGATGGTACCGTAGCGACGCTCACCGGTAATACCGTTACGACCTGCAACCATGACATCCTTGAGGTTGACATTGCGTCCTTTGGCGGCCGCCTCACCCATGGCAAGGGCAGTTCCGGACGGAGCATCAACCTTGTAACGGTGATGTACCTCAACTATTTCAAGGTCGGCATCCTGCATGACCGCGGCAGCTTTCTCAATCAGCGCAAGCATGACATTCACTCCGACGGAGAAATTAGCCGCAATAACTACAGGCACAACCTTGGAGGCAGCCTTGATTTTCTCCCTCTGCTCACCATCAAAGCCGGTGGTGCCGATAACCAAAGAGATCTTGTGCTCTTTGGCAAATTCAAGCAGTTCCATGGTGACCACCGGACGAGAGAAATCAATAAACAAATCAGGAAGGGTCTTAAGTTCCGTTAATTTTTCTGCGGTTTCAACATTACAGCCGATAGGAAGCGGGGTATTCTTCTGACAGATACCACAGACCACCTTAACGCCCTCAAGTCCGAGACATACGTCCCAGATAGTATGCCCCATACGACCACTGATCCCGATAATGCCAACTTTAAGCATTGGTAAACTCCTTTTCCATAACTATCATATGTGCCAATTTTACAGGTGTCCGCACAAAATGTAACGATCGATAGAAGTGTATTGCACTGTCATTGTGCTCCTGCACTTCGGCACGCAAAGAAAGACCCTTCAGACGGCGAACCATAACTTCTGCAACATTGACAAGGAGAGTACCCACCTTCATTCTGAAAAAAGCGGGTTCGACATACAGCGCAGCAATAAAACCGTCTCTGATTTCACCTCTGAAACTGAGAAAACCGCAAAGTTTATCGTCACTAAAGGCCAGTATTGCCGCATACTCTCGCGAATTAAGTCTTTCTTTCCACAGAGCAGAAAAATCACTTAAGGTAAGATCGATGGGCTGAAACCTTTTCTCATAGCGGGACGAATCGAGTTCCAGTGAGGCCATCAGCGCACAGTCAGAAGGGGTTGCCCACCTGACCGTATAACCATCATGCTTCATGAGTCCCCAGCAAAGCTTTGGCGCTTTCCAGCGTTGCCGGGGTGATCACCTCACCGCCCATCATTCTGGCAAGTTCCTGAACCCTGCCGTCATAATCAAGTTTCTGTACACAGGAGGAAACACCGTCGTTCTCTGTAAGTTTGCTGACCAGAAACTGATTGTCCGCCATGGCAGCCACCTGCGGCAGATGAGTTACAGTAATAACCTGCACCACATGTCCGAGTTCATGGAGTAGTTTTCCTACCGAAGAGGCGGTACGACCGGAAATACCGGTATCAACTTCATCAAAGATAAGCGTAGGCGTTGAATTTGCTGATGAGGTTAAAACCTCGATGGCAAGCGCAAGACGCGACAGTTCACCGCCTGAGGCCACCGCGGACAGTTCTCTTGGAGTTTCGCCGCGGTTGGCAGAAAAAATAAAGGTCACCTCATCACGACCGTCCCTGCGGGGACGAGCCTCCTCATCGCGTTTTACCACGACTCTGAACACCCCGTCAGGCATAGCCAGATCTGAGAGTCTTCCCGTAACTTCCCGTGACATCTGCGCAGCCGCTTTCTGTCTTTTTTCAGATAATTCACCGGCCAATCGCTCGTAGTCCTTTCTTAAGGCACGAACCTCCTCAGTCAGAGAGGCAATTTTGTCGCGCAGAGACAGAAAATTACTAAGTTCATCTTCAAGAGTCTGCAGGTAGGTATACAGATTCTTAGGTTCAACACCAAAACGACGAGCCAGTTCGTGGCATTTTGAAAGTTTTACTGACAGTTCCTCGGTTTTCTGAGCATCAGCTCTGGTGTTCAGATTTGACAGCATATTGCGGGCTTTGTCGAGTTCTTCACAGGCGCGAGAGAGAGTATCTATGACCGGATTGATATTATTCTCATCAAAGGCTTTAACCTTGTCCAAATCTCTGATCCGGTGAGATAGAATTTCAATAACGTTATGTTCGTCATTGTCAAGCACCCCCAGTGCCAGTGCCACCGCATTCTCAGTCTGAGAAACATGCATCAGTGCATCATACCGTGCAGAAATCTCCTCATAACTGCCCTCTTTAAGATCGAGTTTTTTCAGTTCATCAATCTCAAAGCGCAGAGTCTTAAACTTGGCAGCTCCCTGTTGCTGTTCTTCGGCGTATTTCGAAAGCATCTGACGTTTGACGTTGTAAGCGTTAAAAGCAGCATTGGTTTGAGAAAGCAGTAACTGCAGTCTGCCATAATCGTCAAGCAGACTACGCTGTTGCGTAGTATCAACAAGTTTGACGCTCGCATGCTGCCCGTGAACGGCAACAAGACAGCCCCCAATTTCCCTCAGCATGGACAAGGTGCAGGGACTACCGTTGATATAGGACTTTGATTTGCCATCCTGACCTATGGTTCTGCGCAGTAGCAGAGAATCATCTGCGGACTCAACTTCAAAACTCTTAAGTTTTTCTCTGACCTTTCCTGCCGCAGGAAGAGAAAAGACCGCACAGATATCAGCTCTCTGAGCCCCCCTCTTTACCATATCAGCACTTGCTCTTCCGCCTAATACCAGTTCAAGAGCATCTACGGTGAGAGATTTACCCGCACCAGTTTCACCGGTAATACTGGTCATCCCGGTCGTGAGGTCAATGGTATTTTCGTGGCTTAAGGCAAAGTCTTTAACCACCAGCTGCTCAAGCATAAATTCTCCTATACCAGGCCCTGTCCCCAGCCTAGTTTCTGACGCAGCAGACTGTAGTAGTCATACCCCTCAGGATGAATAAGAGTCAGAGGGACACGATGCTGACGGATATAGACTGTACAGCGATTATCAGCTCTCATGGTTACCTGACCATCACAGTTAATGGCAATAAGTTCTGCCTCTTCCCGATCTGTATTTTCAAATTCAATCTTCACCTCAGATTTGCCCGGAATGATGATTGGTGAGCAGTTTAATGATTGCGGGAACATCGGCACCAGAGCCAATACATCAAGATGAGGCTCAATAATTGAACCTCCTGCTGACAGCGAGTAGGCGGTCGAACCGGTTGGAGTGTTAACAATAATGCCGTCACCGCGGAGAGTATACATGTAACGACCGTCAATACTGACTCTGAAGGTCATCATGTGAGCCATCATGCCCGAGTGTATTACCGTTTCGTTAGTGGCAATTGACTGTCCTATAAGTTCGCCGGCACCATCCTCGTCCTCTCGGGAAATGCGCACGTCAAGGACTGTCCGCTGCTCTATGGTATAGCGACCGGAGACAATTTTGGTCAGGTTTTCCTTAAGATCAGAAGGACTCACATCGGTCAGCAGTCCAAGATGACCGCGGTTTACACCGAGCATCGGAACTTTCAGGTCAACAAGAGTTCTTGCAGCTCCGAGAACCGAGCCATCACCACCCACCACGATAATCAGATCAAGTTCACGCATCTCACGGCGGGAAACACATTTAAGTTCTGGAATATTGAAGCCTATGGAAGTGTTCGGATCAAGAAACACCTCAACACCCATCGCCTTGAGTAGCTTTGCTATCTCTCGTATAGCTCCGGAAACCGGGCGGCGGAATACCGTTGATACTATTACCGCGCTCTTTATCGGTTTGGGAGATAAGATCTCAGTCAATTACGTCCTCTTGTGCCGTCTGCACGCATGTGTTCTTAAGCTTGGCATCTATTATCTTATTTTTAAGATAGAGACGGGAATTTTATGAAGTATTTTAGCAAATTGTGACATATATTGCTGAGAAAGCAATATATCGCGCCATCTGCGGTGCAAAACAGACCCGGCGAAGACTGGTGCGCTTTACAGTTATAGCTTTTCTCCGCAGGACTCTCTGACCACAAGTTTAGGCAGCAGTTCAATCTTAATCGGCATGGTATGAGGATTTTCAAGTTCAGACAAAAGCTGGGTGGCAGCCTTCTGTCCAAGAACATACTTGCACTGATGCACGGTGGTAAGCGGCACACTCAGCAGTGAGGCATCATCGATATCATCATAACCTGCAATCTTCAGTTCTCTTGGCACGTTGATTCCATGGTGCTGGCAGTAATTGAAAACACCCAAGGCCACAGAATCATTTATGGTAAAGACGCAGTCAGGTTTAAACGATAGCAGTTTCTCAGTATTCTCATAGCCTCCCTTATAGTTAGCGATGACATTCATGGTGCTAACCAGGATATCGCTCCTGCCCAGACGCTCTAGGGTATCCATACAGCCACGCAGGCGCTGCTGGGTGGTAGTAGCCTCTGAAGTTCCCATCATCGCCACAAGTCGCTTGACTCCGACGTTACACACCAGATGTTCAGTGATATCGCAGGCTCCCTGATAGTTATCGTTAAAGACGGTCGAATATTCCTTGCTGATAGGATTATCCACACAGACAACCTTGATATCGTTACGGGCAAAAATCTCCAGATCAGATTCCTGCGCGGTAACCGAAATAAGAATTACTCCTTCCACACGATAATTGGACAGCATCTCAAAGTAACGGTTTTCAAGATTGCGGTCACGATCACAGTCGCACAAAAAGATAGCATAACCCCGTTTTTCAAGGACGCTGCTGACACCTTTTGCCACCCTTGCATAATACGGGTTGGTGATATCAGGAACAACCAGACCTATCAGTCCCGATCTCCTGGTAATGAGACTTGCTGCCAGAGGATTTTTCTTATAGCCTAATTTTCTCGCAGTTTTGACAATGCTCTCGCGAACGTTTTCAGAAACTCCCTTCTGTCCGTTTAATGCCCGCGACACCGTGGCAGGATTCACCCCGCAAAGTTTCGCTATATCCTTAATGTTTGCCATTTTTATTCTCACTTATGTTTAGGCGTATTTTGCATCATTTTGGGGATAAAATATTTGACCTATGTTAAGGTTACGCAATTAATACTAAAACGTTTGCCAAAAATAATACCTGTTGCAGACAACAAGCCTCAGACACATACAAAAAAAGCAGACCCGGCTTGTAGACCTGAGCTGCTCTTTTCATAAGTCAGAGAATTCTAACTCCCTTCCTCATCCTTAGGTAAACCTTTGGCAATAAGTGCATCCAGTTTCAATCCCTCCGTCAGAAGGGTATCGTACTCAAAATAAAGATCAGGCATGTAGCGCAGTTTGAGTCTTGAGGCCAGGGTTGAGCGTAAAAAACCTTTGGCATTCTTAAGTCCCTGCATGCAGGACTTAATCTCTTCCTTATCATCGATAAGGAAGGAGACATAGATTTTGGCATTACGCAGATCCGGCGAGACATCAACCTCCGTCACCGTGGCCTTACGTACACGAGGGTCCTTGAGCTCATGCTGCAGGATTTGAGCTAATTCCTGCATGATAGCCGAAGCAACCCTCTGATTTCTTCCGTAACTTCTTGGCATAGTTCTTAATCAAGTGTACGTTTAACTTCCACGTTCTCGAAGACTTCAATCTGATCGCCTTCACGAACATCCTGATAGTTCTTCACACAGATACCGCACTCAGTACCCTGCTTGACCTCAGATACGTCATCCTTAAAGCGGCGCAGTGAGTCGAGTTCACCTTCAAAGATAACCACATTGTCACGCAGAACATGGATTGGATTATTGCGCTTGACCACACCCTCGGTAACCATACAACCGGCAATTGAACCAAATTTCGGATGATGGAATACGCTGCGCACTTCGGCAAGACCGATAATCTCCTGACGGACTTCCGCCTTAAGAAGACCACTCATAGCCTGTTTAACATCATCAATGAGATCATAAATCACGCTGTAGTAGTGCAAATCAACACCCTCATTCTCAATCAGGCGACGGGCCGGGGCATCTGCACGAACGTTAAAGCCGATAATAATGGCATTAGAAGCAGTTGCCAAAGAGGCATCGGTCTCGGTAATACCACCCACACCGGAACCTACAATAGCAACCTTGACCTCATCGTTGCCAAGTTTACGCAGGGCATCAGAAATAGCCTCAACAGAACCTTGAGTATCAGCCTTAAGAACCAGATTAAGCTCTGAGGCGGTCTGCTCCTTAAACATATTTTCAAGCTTAGCCTTCTGCTGACGGGCAATCTTGATTTCACGGAACTTACCCTGACGGAATAGAGCTACTTCACGAGCCTTCTTCTCATCACGGACGACAGTCACCTCATCACCTGCGGTTGGCACACCGGACAGACCGTAAACCTCAACCGGTATGGAAGGACCAGCCTCATTAAGTTCAACGCCGTTCTCATTACGCATGGAACGGACACGTCCAAACTGCAGACCGCAGAGGATAATATCGCCTTTATGCAGAGTACCCTCTCGTACCAGCACCGTAGCAACAGGACCGCGACCTTTATCAAGACGGGACTCAATGGTTGTACCTTCGGCCATACCCTCATCGACAGCCTTAAGTTCAAGCATTTCAGCCTGCAGCAGAATCGCATCAAGAAGCTGATCAACACCTTCTCCAGATTTTGCGGAAACCTTCACAAACTGAGTATCACCACCCATACTGTCAGGTACTACGCTATGCTGGATCAGTTCATTGATAACCCTGGTCGGATCTGCGCCCGGCTTGTCGATTTTGTTGATGGCAACAATCATCGGTACTTTAGCGGCACCGGCATGTTGAATAGCTTCAAGGGTTTGAGGCATTACACCATCATCAGCAGCCACCACCAGAACCACGATATCAGTAGCCTGAGCACCACGGGCACGCATCGCCGTAAAGGCAGCATGACCTGGAGTATCCAAGAAGGTGATACCGGCACCGCGTGTCTGTACATGGTAAGCACCGATTCGCTGGGTAATACCGCCGGCCTCCCCCGAGGCTACCTTTGATTTACGGATATAATCGAGCAGAGAGGTCTTACCATGGTCAACGTGACCCATGATGGTGACAACCGGTGCACGTGGCTTGGCCACTGCCATGCTGGCACGATCATTGATGATTTCCTCCTCAAGTTCATTCTCCTTGCGCAGGATAACCTTGTGCCCCATCTCCTCGGCAACAGTCTGGGCAGTACCCTGATCGAGCACCTGATTGATGGAGACCATCTCACCAAACTTCATCAGGGTCTTGATAACCTCTGAGGCCTTTACCGCCATCTTCTGGGCAAGTTCAGCCACTGTAATAGTCTCACCAATCTCCACATCACGGGTTACCGGTACTGCAGGGCGGTTGAAACCGTGCTGCTGCTGATTCAGTTTGGCCGCTCCCTTAATATTACGACCGCTCTTGCGGTTGTTACGGCGACTATTGGTATTCTGTTCGGTCTCCTCGTGCTTCTTGGTACTCTGACGACGATCAGAACTGCCACGCTCACGATGACGACCACGGTTTTCAGCCTCACGTTCCTGACGGGCTTCAGCCTCTCTTACCAAAGATGCGGTGCTGTCATCTTCAAGATCTGCATCCTTAAGACGCTCAGCCTCTTCTGCTGCCCATCTGGCCTCATTTTCCTCAGCAAGTCTTCTGGCCTCATCAGCCTGACGTTTAGCTTCCTCTTCAGTCTTGCGTTTTTGCAGTTCTTCCTGCTGACGACGCAGTTCTGCTGTGGCCTCATCCTCTTCTTTATTCTTATGAGTTGCAGCCTTAGCCTTTAAATTCTCAGCATTCTTCTGCGCAGCCTTCTTCTGCTTTTCTTTTTCAGCCTGTTTTGCTGCGGCCTGAGCCTTTGCCTCAGCTTCAGCCTTGGCACGACGCTCTTCGGCGGCTTTGGCCTCGGCCTCAGCCTTAACCTTATCGTTCTCCGCCTTAATACGGGTCTCTTCAGCTTCCTTGGCCTTACGCGACTCTAATTCCTTAGGATCAATAACCAATTTCTTCTTA
The DNA here is from genome assembly GCA_017635415.1 of Succinivibrio sp. Lineage (GTDB taxonomy): Bacteria > Pseudomonadota > Gammaproteobacteria > Enterobacterales > Succinivibrionaceae > Succinivibrio. Next base: position 11,329 of record JAGBLM010000012.1, read on the forward strand.
CGAACCTCAACCAAAACCTTCTTGGTTGTTCCGGTTGAATTCTGAACAGTAAGAACACTGTGAGTCTTCTTATTCAGGGACATGCGTTTAGGCGCTTTATTTTCTTCAGTCATAATGTTCTGTTCCCCTACTTATTTCTCGTCCTTGAACCATGTCTCATTACGGGCAGCCATAATAATCTGACCGGCTTTAGTCTCATCAAGATCTTCAATATCAGTCAAATCATCAACAGCCTGGTCTGCAAGATCCTCAAGGTTTTTGATACCGTGCAGCAGAAGTTTACGGGCAAGTGCCTCATCAACACCTTCAATCGAAGTAAGAAGTTTAAGACCTTCCTTATCGACCTCGGCATCGCGCTTGGCAATCGCCTCACGTGCATTCTCCTGCAGAGCAGAAGCAATTTCATCATCAAGACCATCAATTGAGGCAAACTCTTCAACAGGAACATAGGCAATTTCCTCAAGAGTGGTAAAGCCGGCATCTGATAAGGCCTGAGCAAATTCCTCATCAACGTTCAGAGCCTCTTCAAACAGTTTGATCACCTTACCGGTTTCAGCCTTGAGACCTGCTTCCATCTCTTCTTCAGTCATCACCTTAAGTTCCCAGCCGATAAGCTGAGAGGCCAGTCTGACATTCTGACCATTACGACCGATAGCCAGAGCCAGATTTTCCTGAGCTACAGCAATACTGATGCTCTGAGTATCCTCGTTGATGATGATTTTTGAGACTTCAGCAGGTTCCATAGCATTAGTAACATACTGGGCCAGATTCTCATCCCAGAGCACTACGTCAATTTTTTCGCCTGACAGTTCATTTGAAACTGCCATAACACGGGCTCCGCGCATGCCTATGCAGGCACCGCGTGGATCGATTCTTCTGTCCTTGCTACGAACTGAAATCTTAGCGCGGGAACCAGCATCACGGGCAACCCCCATGATTTCAATGATATCCTCACCGATTTCCGGCACTTCAATACGGAAGAGTTCCTTTAAGAAAGCAGGAGAGGTTCTAGTGCAGACAATCTGCGGACCCTTGCTAGGATCATTCCTGATCTCCTCAAGCAGAACCTTGATCCTGTCTCCGCGGCCGTAAGTCTCGTGAGGAATGATCTGATCACGCTTGAGTACTGCCTCAGCGTTATTGCCAAGGTCCAGCACCATCATCTCGTGCCCCTGTTTTTTTACAGTCGCATTAACCACATGTCCGATGCGATCACGCTGTTCAGAAATAATCTGCTCTCGCTCTGCATCCTTAACCTTCTGTGACAGGACCTGTTTTGCCGTCTGAATGGTAATACGATCAAAACCTACAGATTCAATCTCTTCTTCGACAACATCGCCAATCTTGATCCCTGGATGATCAATTTCAGCAGCCTCAAGGGAGACCTCGTATGACGGATTCTCCAGCGGTCCGTTATCTACTACAGTCCAACGGCGGAAAGTGCGGTATGAACCTTCCTTGCGATCAATGGCAACACGTACGGCAATATCAACCTTGTATTTTTTCTTGGTTGCTGTAGCCAAAGCCATCTCCAGCGCCTCAAAGATCTTATCTCTAGGAATAGCGCGCTCGTTTGACAGCGCCTCAGCAATGGCAATAATTTCCTTACCCATTTTTATATCCTCACTCTATGATGCGCTTCTCGGAGACTTGGTACCCTTTTTGGGAAATACCGGAACGAGTCTGGCCACTGAAACGTTGGCAAAGGCAACGGTAAATTCCTGCCCTTCGCCCTCTTTTATTGTTATCATGCCGTCGTCTGTAACGTTCTGTAACATACCGTCAAGCTTACGACGACCGTCACAAGGAATGCGTAATTCCGCCTTGACTTCCTGACCTAGATATTGTCTGCACTGGTCAAGATTGAACAGAATTCTGTCAAGGCCAGGGGATGAAACCTCCAGAGTATAAGCAGGAGCAATCAGGTCAGCTGCATCCAGAGCAGGCGACAACATATCAACCACGTCACCACACTGATCAGCACTTACCCCGTCCTTTGCATCCACATATATCTGCAACGATGCATGGTCATGCCCGCTACGGAAGCGGATCCCCCATAACTGCAGACCCATGGATACTATCAAAGGTTCCACCAGCTCTTGTACCTTCTCTTCGACGGTTCCGCCCATCAGCACCTCTTCAAAAATTTGTAAAAAAAAAGGCCCTTTGTTCGGGGCCTCCTTTTAAGTTCCACCTGTTTGCGCATACTGCGCTGCGCTCTTTCCATCAAGAACGTTGCCATAAGACAAACTTAAGGCGCATATTTTATACCAAAAATGACTTAAACAATCAAGTCATATTTTCAGTTTATGGTCACAACACCATTTGAATTATGGTCACATTTTATAAAAACGCATGTTTATTATATTAACTCAAGTTTTGCATTTCGATTTTAACTAAAAATCGGCTTATAAATGCGGTCTGGCACCACATTTGCTCTTTAAAAATCTATTTCTTTATCTATTTAGATACTCATGTATATTGGAAGGATCTAGAAGATTCTTGAGAAATTCTGATATGGCATCATACCATTTGCCAATAATCTCCTCGGCCAAGTTATATGCTGCCTGAACCTTTCCTTTTACGATGTAAC
>JAGBLM010000013.1 GCA_017635415.1 Succinivibrio sp.
ATCTCCTGAAATAGGCATGGAAATGGTGATCGGGGCACTAAAGCCGTTCACGGTACTTAAACCTTTCTCACCTTTTTTCTGATTAGCCAGCAGTTCAGTTTTAACATAAACAGCTGACGCATCATAAAGCTGTGACAGCAGGTCATTAACCTCGTTTAACTGTTTGGACCGCTCGGCATAACTTGTATCAAATCGGTAAGATGGTGCGGCAAGAGCCGAACCATCAGGCATCTGCTCCCAAGGCAGAAGAGTCGGGTTGACCTTGTTAGGCGCCGTAAGAGCGTGGGTATTGCGGAACGGATTGTTCGGTGTATGGGTGTACGGTTCGGATGTAGCCGGATCAACACTGCCAAGAGAGGTGCCCTCCAGTATTGATTTTGACTGTCTTAAATAGTTGATCGCACTCTTGTAGTCATTGTTTTCCTTGGCTGCCAATGCTTTTATGATCAGAGTGTTAGGATCATTGCTGTCAGTGAGTCTTGAAGCAAGTGCAACGGCCTTCTGACCGTGTTTGGCTCCTATAGCGGCATAAATGCCGCCTTCAATGGCACTCTGATTATCAGGATGGTTCAGGATGACTCTATCGTAGATATTTTCCGCATCGTCAAACCTCTCGTTGTCCTGATACAGTCTGGCCATGGCCATCATCAGATCAGGATCCTGAGGACTGTTCTGCAAAGCCATAAAGAGCAGATCGTACGCATCGGCACTGCGCCCCTGACGGCGCAGCATATCTGCCTGCTGAATAACTTTGCCCTGATTGATGCGGTTGAGATCTTCCTGCTTTGAATTGGCAACAATACTGCTGTTGGCGGTAATGGTCTGCGCTTTCTGGTAATTACCTGTGGCGTTATAAACGGAAACCACATCGGCAAAATCTCCGATGCTGGCCTGATTGCTGATGCCGCGGCTGTAGGCCTGATCAGCATAACTAACCGCCGCATTGCGATCACCTGCCTGCAGATACAGGTAGGCCAGGTGACCAAGATCAACCGTTGACATGGAACTTATGGAACTCTTTAAGGTATTAAGAGTATTTATCGCCGCCCCTTTCTGTCCCATCTTGATGTATTTTTCTGCTTCACTCATGACCGAGCGGGTCTTAATGGAATTGCGCAGAGTGCGCAGCCCCTTGGTGTTGTAGCCGGAACTGATACGCGACAGGGTAGAGTTGGCGCCCTGGTAATCTCCCCATTCAGACTGCAGACTTGCTGCGGCAAATAATGACTCATTATTTGCTCCCTGTCTTAACAGGTAACCTAACTGATTCTGGGCTCCAAAATCATCACCACTCTTTTTTAACGCTTTTGCCAGGTCATAACGGAGCCAAGGACTGTTCGGATACTTCTGCAGACTCTGCTGCAGACTTTCGATAGCGGCGGCATAATTACCGCTGTCATAAGACTTCTGGGCGTTTTTACGTATCGAGATGGTCGGATCTACATAGGCAGGTCCCTGACGTGATTTAATAGTTGCCTGCAGACTAGGAGACATAGTATTGAACAGTCTCTGAGCCTCTTCTTTCTTACCGTCATCAAGATAGATATAGTAGAGGTTTTCAAGTGCGGCAGCGTTGGTTGGATCCGAAGACAGGATGGTTTGCAACTGTTCTTCTGCAAGTTTAAACTGACGCATTTTTCGGTAAAGGTTTGCTTTGAACAGACGGAGATCGGTAGCGTTGCTGCCATCAAGATTGATCATCTGATCGGCAAGATTCTGTGCAAGATTATAGTCTCCGTCCTTTTCTGCCTGGTGAGCGCCAGCCATCAGGGCATCAAAATGGAGTTTGCTCTTCTTTGGAGAATCAATCTCAGCTGCACGGGAAAGATACAAGGAGGCGTTCTTGTAATTTTGCTGACGCATATAGAGATAGCCTAATCCCTCAAGTGCCGCAAGATTGGTCGGATCTCTTTGCAGAACATTCATAAACGCCTGTTCTGCTTCTTTGTCGTGCTGTGCACTTATGGCATTGAAAGCCTGGGAGTTAATGGAGTCTACAAGACTGCTGTTGAATTTCCTAGCTATTTCCGTGTCATTAGGATGGCGCTGCATATAATTGCGGTAGTATTTCTCATCACTACTCTCAGGAGCCATCCACAGCAGGGCTTGACGCAGCGCTTCATCCGCTGACGGTGTGTTCGGCGCATAATACTGCAGTAACTCAATACCCTGACGTCTGGTACCGTCCCTGTAGGTTAAAAGTTTGCCATAGGAGATTTTGGCACCGTCATCATTCGGTGTTTGTCTGATGTACTGAACAAGTTTGGTAACTGCTTCATTGTAGCGGTTTGGGTCTCCGGACATGGTCAGATAGTATTCTGATGCCAGACTGCGCGGAGGATTACCATTTTTAAAGATCTTCTCATAGGCGACAAGTGCTGCAGGAATGTTTCCTGAGGCTGCCAGTTCACGGGCATGATTGAGCTGCTCTTTTGACAGTGATGATAAATCACTGATGTCATTGAGAGACTGAATGCGCGGATCTCTAGGAGCGGCCTGAATAAAACGAGTTTTCCAGCGTTCGGCCTCAACTACGTCACCGTTCTCCATTGACCACAACGACATCAGATAAAGTGCATCAGCATTATTTGGCTCTGTCAGCAGTACACGGTTAAGATTCTGTTTTGCAAGACCGAGTTGCTGCTTGTCATGCCAGAACTGAGCCTGCTTAAACAGGGTAGCGGTCATATTTGCCGCAGTCAGAGGTGCGTTGCCACCAGTCTGATGCTGCTGTGCTCCAGTCTGAGGCAGGGTATGCTGTGACTGATTCTGGGTCTGCGGCAGGACTGCCTGATTCTGGGTCTGCGGCAGGACTGCCTGATTCTGGGTCTGAGGCAGTACAGCCTGATTCTGGGTCTGCGGCAGCACAGCCTGATTCTGGGGCTGCGGCAGCACAGCCTGATTCTGGGTCTGTGGCAGAGCAGCCTGATTGTTGTAACCGTTAGGCAGATTCTGCGTAGCACTATAATTCTGACCATTTTGAGCAGCTGCTGCCGGTTCGGAGTTATAACTGTTATTCTGCACAGCACCTGCAGTGGTATTACCTGCAGACGAAGTTGTAGAACCGTTCAGATTCGGTCTTACATTATTCATGGCCGCACGATCGCTTGCATAACTGCCTTCTGCCAGCGCTGAATTGACTGTGGTTAAGGCAATAAGCACAGCTGCAAGTTTGGAAAATTTAATCTTGGTCTTGAACATTATTTGATCCCAGCAATGCGCTTACGAGCTCTCTTCTTGAGCCAGCTTGAAAGAATGACTCCAAAGAAGATCAGGAAAACAAAAGAGAATACAGAAAGCCAGATAACGTGGGTGCCGGCAAAATGTAACAGATGGAACATCATACTTACATTTCCGGTATAAATTGAGTCACCAACACGGAAAGAACGGATCTGATCTTTTCCGGTTATGAGACTTACATCACCGCTAATTGATCTGTTGATTTCTGGATTATCAAGGTCGTCTGTGATCATCGAAAGTTGCTGATCGTTTGAACCGGTGGCAATAACTACGATTCTTTCACCATCCCATGGCGAAACAAGGCTGATGAAACCTCTCCAGAAGACGTTGGAACTCAGATAACGGTTGGCATCAAGGTTTTCCGGTCTGAAATCACCAACCAGCAGACGAGGCAGAGAACTGATAAAACTGCCTTCAGAACTGAAAGGATTCAGGTTCTTAACAGCCAGATCTGATCCGTTATATTTGAAGGCCGATCCCTTAATCAAAGGTTCTATAAGCGCTTTCTGCGTTAAGGAACTGACCACCATAACATCCTTGTCCTTAAACAGATTAGGTGTCTGTTTAAGTTCATCAAGTCCGAATATCACCGTATTGTAGGTGATGGCGTTTCCGGTTGCATTACCTGCTCGAGCCGCCATGTCCAAAAGAACTTTAATTTCCGTAGGACTTGGTTGTTGCGGAAGGAGCAGTATGGTTTCTGCATAGTCTGCATACTTGGTAAACGGGAAACTGGCACCGATGAAGAATGACAGGTTAGGCAGACGGGCATAATGGTCTGTATTTGACAGGTCAAGATATGATTTGTCGGAAATAAAACTCTTTATATTGGAGTCATGCAGCAGTGAGCATGAGGCAGATCTCTCTAGTTTGATATCAAAATACAGATCAAGACTGTTATCACCGTAAATCATATAAGGCTGAATCGGAATAAGTTTTTCCTCAAGACGACCGTCTCCTCCTGAAAGTCTCCACAGATTTTCAAGAATACCGACCTTATTGACTGGCAGATTATCGATGAAGTTGCCAGAAAGGGTAACATTCAGTTTCGACTGGTTTTCGTTAATGGATTTCTCCAGCGGGAAATTGTAGTGGAGATACAGGTAACCTGGTAGTCCGTACAACTGATAGAGATCTGGGGCCGCGCGGAAATTGATCTGGATAGGTGAATGCCACACTCCGGTTGACACAAGACTCTGGTCGTTACGTAAAAGTTCGCTCAGATAAACCTTGCGGTTGGTCGGGATCCATTTATTGGCATCATATGCCTCACGCAGCGGGATAGACTGATGTTCAACCGGAACTCTCTTAGTATGCTCAGGGATGTTCAGACTTGTTAAGATTCTGACATCATCACGCAGTTCACCGATATTCTCGCCGGTAATGAGGATAAGTTTATACAGACTGGCTATAGGGTTGCGGATAATGCTGATACCTGAGGTATCAGGCATAGTTATGCCGTCGATCTCTTCACCAGGTTTGCCGAACACGATAGCGTGTGCCTTTGGAATCGAATTGATGTGGGTTTTGAATTTGATTCCTCTATAGTCAGCCTTTATTCCCATCCACGAGGCAAGGATAGCACTGGCACTGACCATGTCCTCGCGTAAAACCTGAGGATAGACGACATTGATCTCTGCTTTAGTGACATCGTAAGGATCAATAAACGGCAGTGGGAAAATTGCCAGGTCATCATCGACCTCAAGTTCATGTCCTTCGAGGGTAAATTCACTGTCAGGAAGAATTACCGTACGATAACGGCTACTGTAGTCGATCTGGCAGGCAAGTTCCGGATCGTCAATGGTGAAAAGCAGATTATTGACTGAGGCAAACAGTTCATAAGGCAGGTAGAGTTCAAATTTGGCAGTACCCGTGCTCTCGGTTAAAGGCAACGTGCCAACAGGCTGACCATTTAACAATACCTCAAGGTGAGCACCCCTCATGGCCATAGCTTCTGTGATGGAGACGTGCACAGACATCTTGGCATTGGTAATGATCTTATCCATTGGCAGAGTAAAGTCGATACCTGAAGAGGTCTGTCCTGCTGCCAGCAGAATTCCATCCTTTGCTCCCATCTGTCCGATGGTAAGGTTGTAGGAAAAGTTATTATCATCAAAATCATCAACCGGTGCGGCATTGATCAGGTTCTGAACATTCCCGCCGGCGGCATTTTCTGCGACAGGACTGTCAACAGGCGGATTCACTAAAGGATTACCTGCAGGCGGATTTTCCAATGTATTATCAGCAGGCGGATTCAGTAAAGGATTGTCCGGCACAGGCGGAATCGGTGCCAGGTTAAGTTTCTGTTCTTCCTGTATTGGCTGATTTTGTAACGCTGATCCATTCTGGCGGGTAGAAGGAGTGTAAATAAGATCTGGGATCACAGGCAGATTGCTGTTTGAAACAACTGGTTCTGATCCGAACTGATTGATGCTTGGGTCCACTCCGACAGGAATAGCATTTGGATCTAACAGATCCTGAAGGACCTGCGGTTGAGCATTGTTATCTGCTGCAATACATGCTCCCGAACACGCAAGGAACAGGGAGCATAAATATTTTGATGACAGTTTCATATTAAGCTTCACCTCCGACTTTTTCCGAGGTGTTATTTTTTGCCGGCTCCGCCTTGTGGCGCTTATTGGTTAAGGAGTCGTAAATACAGGCAATGATGGTGAAATATGATTTAAACATATTGTCAGGCTTATGCTCAGGTCTGACCCAGGTATTTGGTCTGGTAAAGAGCAGACGCACGATCTCTCTTTGCGTATTAACACTGATTTCCGTGAAACTGAAACGTAGGAATTCGCGGTCAATATCGTTATAGCCGACATATTCTACCGGGACACAAACACTGTTATAGCCGGTCGAGATTTCAAGATCGGTTATCGGATCATCCTCATAGTTGTCGCCGATAACGTTATCAATTCTGCATCCTGTCATGGACAGATCACGCAGTGTACTGCGGGAGCAGATGCCGCTACGCTGGTAAATCAGCACCGGAATATTAAGTGACAGTCGCTGTCTTTGTCTCTTGTTCGGGGTTTCTCTTGCCACACAGATGGCTCCGATGACCAGTACAAGGTTAAAGAGCGTCCAGGCGGCGTTGAAAATGATGGCACTAAGCTGTACTTGGAAATACTCCGGCATGAAATATTTGATAAAGCCAAATGCAATGCCTAACGTCATCAGTACCGCGCAAATGATATGTGGTCGTACAGCGTGCGCGTCGAAATAACCTTTGTCGATGGTTCCGCCCTTGTCAGTAACATTAAATTTGCCCTTACGAGGGGAAAGCATGACCAGAATGGTTGGGATAACCAGATGGAAAGAGAGCAGAATATCGTAGATCTGTCCCCAGAAACTGTATCTGTACCGTCCGGTCAGGTGCGAGTTTGTATAAATGGTCAGAAACAGATGTGGCAGCACGTATGCAAACAGCAGTGATGCAGAGCCGTAAACAACCGACAGTCCGAAGTAAAGGTAGACAAGCGGAATCAGCAGGAAGGTCACTACCGGTAGAGGGAACAGGAAGTACATCATGGCACTCAGGTAGCAAAGACGCTGTGCTAAGGTAAGACCTCTGCCCAGTAACGGATTATCAATGCGGAAAATCTGAATCATGCCGCGAGCCCAGCGGTTACGCTGGATGATGTGCAGAATGGTGCGCTCGGTGGCAAGACCACCTGCAAGAACCTTATCAAGGTAGGCTGTATTCCAGCCTTTTCTCTGCAGTCTTAAAGCAGTATGCGCATCCTCTGTGACGGTCTCAACAGCAAAACCGTTGGTATCGTCGAGAGCTTTTCTTCTTATAACTGCGCAAGATCCGCAGAAGAAGGTGGCATTCCAGTTATCGTTTCCTCTCTGAATCGGACCGTAGAACAGTTCTCCCTCACTCGGAATATCTCGTCCCAGATAGAGATTGCGTTCGATAGGATCTGGGGAATAGAAATGGTGTGGGGTCTGTAGCAAAGCTAATTTCGGATCTTTTAAGAAAGCACCGATGGTAGCCTGCAGGAAGATTCTAGTACAGATATGGTCGCAGTCAAAAACAGTAATGAATTCGCCCTTGGTAAGTTTCATGGCGTGATTCAGGTTTCCTGCCTTGGCATGGGCATTGTCCGTTCTTGTAATATATCCGACTCCGGCCTCTGTGGCAAAGGCGGCGAATTCCTTGCGTCTGCCGTCATCAAGAATGTAAATGTTGAGCTTATCCTTAGGATATTCAAGACACTGTGCGGCAAGAACAGTGTCGCTGACAATCTTCAGTGGTTCGTTGTAGGTCGGAATGTAGACATCAACAGTAGGCCATTTGCTGACGTCATCCGGCATCGGGGTAATTTCTCTTTTTAACGACCAGACGTTCTGGAAAGAGGTGAGCAGCAGCATGATGTAAACATAGATCTCTGCAAAATAGAGAGTGTACCCGAGTACAACCTCGATCCAGGAGTGAAATGACAGCGTCTGGGTGGTTCGGAAATACATGTATCTTGTGGACATGACTACGGTAATCAGGATCATGCACACCGAGACGAAGTGTTTGTGACTCAGATGCTTGAGTATGAAGCAGCCGACTATCATCGACAGTCCGAAAACGTACTGATCGTGCGCATCCATAGGCGTGATAATGGTGAAAACCATTATCGGCACTAGGATGAAAAGAACAAAGAAAATTTTGAAAATTTTAGTCATAATGTGTCACGCTTTGGCATCAAATCTGTTGTCCGCTCTTGATAGGATTCAGAACCATGGTGTCCTGTTTAACTTCAAAACCTAACACGGTCGCCAATTTTCGCGCTATGATTTCAATATCGAAACTGGCACTGGAATTTGGATTGAAATCACTGATGGACTGCTGTAAAGCCGCAGCTTCAACAACACTGGTATCAGTGTGAATGGTGCCAATGAGTCTGTCCGGAAAATTGGTCACAGCAAAGTCCTGAATTTCACGGTTGAGTTTGATGCGGTTGTCAACTTCATTGAGCACGATGAAGTAACCCTTGTTCATATTCAAAGGTCCTTCAAGCAGTTCATTGTTGGTGATCTGGGAGAAGAGGGCAATAGATGCCGCATCGGCCAGCAGAGGAATCACGTTGATATCGCTTACCTCAGCAATAGCCTGCAGGGCGACGGAATAACCAGGAGGAAAATCCGCTATTACAAGAATATCCGGATTACAGAACAGACCACTCTGGCGCTGTTTTAGATAGTGAGGCTGCATCAGCAGGTTTTCTAACTGATGTCTTTGCGTTACAGTCGATTTGCCAAAAGGCAGAGTAAAGAGGTTCTTGCCGACATTAAGGGCAGCAGTGGTCCAGTCTGAATCAGTTGCAACCTTGTCAATAAATCCTCGTTCTTCGGATAATGGAATGCCAAAATAAAGACGTAGGGCGTTCTGTGGATCAAAGTCGATGGTTATCACTTTGGTGCCCGCACGCGCAAAGGTGTAAGCGAGATTTGATGCTAGAGTTGTTTTTCCTACACCACCTTTAGGTGAACATATACTTATTACTGGCATGATTCAATCCTTCTGAATATGTCTTGCAGATTCTCAGGAGTACTGTTCTTTGACATCCTGGCGTTTGCATTAGTTTTAAACAGTGAAGAATACCGTCCTTTGGATTGGTGATAAACGTTCTCGCCATACGAACTATCCGTTCGCTGCGATGCTGAAAAGCCCCGGTCGGTATTATTGCCGCTTATAACCTGTCTGAGTGTGGTATTACCTTTTAATGAACTCCTCTGCGTGCTGTAACTTGAAGGATGTTCACCACGATACTTTCGCTGCCATATCTCTTCAGACTGTCTTAATGTACTCTCAACATTCTGTCTGACAGAAATAGGCGCCTGCTGCCTGTCATCAAGGGTACGGTTTTTCCCGATTAAATCCTTGAGCGTTCTGCTCGATGACAGGTGCTGATTCTGTTGTGTGGTGGCTTGACCAAACATGGATTGTGTCTGACCCTTGTCTGCCACTGCACCGTTTCTTGAGTGCAGATATCCCATTAAACCGGCCCCATTTTGCTGCTCTTGATAGTTTCTTGCCGAGAAACTGGTGGCCATGCTACCGTTGTCCTGCTGCGCTGAAATGTTTTGTGGACTGTTTTTTATCATGCCCATAATAGTATTAGGGCGAGAGGCGTCTCTTCCATGAGCATCGCGCTGTTCAATGTTGGACGGAAGCGGGGAATTATGTGTTCTGTTATCGCTGTTAAAAACAGTACCGTTATTCTGAAGTGCCAAAGAAGGGCGGGTCTCGGAAAAAGATCTGAACTGTCCTAATGCAGATGAAATTACAGGAGTCTGGTTTCTTTTGTCTGCCGGTGAGACTGTAGAGGGGTGTGTCCTGTCAGCAGGGGACTGAGCATTCCTGACAGAGGAACTGTTAAGCACATTACCTAGTTTTCTTGCTCCGTCAAGAACAGATTTTTCTCTACCAACTTTTGAATTAACAAGATCTTTAAGTGATGAACTTTTCTGATAGAGCTGCCCTGAAAATTCGCTGACGGTTCTCCTCTGCGGAATGAGGAAAGACTCGGTTTCATTAGGTAGAATTCGACTGTCAAAATCATTTGCCAGCACAGAATTATCCGGTTGCCGCAGGACTGTGGTATCGCGTTCAAACGAATCTGCCGCCTGTCCTAGTAGTTTCCACTGGGAATAGGAGCGATCCTTGCGCGATGAGGACGAGAATTCTCTATACTTCACCTCCGACACAGAGGCCTGAGTATGATTTTGTTTACTATCAGATTTATCGTTCATTATTTTATGATTATATGGCTTTCTTCCGCGACATATTTTAACACCAAAAAGCACATTACCTGAAATGAATTATCAGAACCGAAAATTAATTATCCGTACAATTAAAACTATTCATTATTGATCATGCAGTTAATCATGATGTGAAGAAGAGATAAAAATTGTGATCAGATATTGATCAGTAAATTTCATGATTAAATCTTCGCTCCCAACATTGAAGATGTTTTTTTAAATTTGACCTAAGTTAATCCCTGATAGTAACTGCTGCTGTAGTATCGGCTAAAACTTTCTCCTAATGCTCTGAATACGTTGGCAAGCGATGCTCGCATATTCAGCAGTTTTACCACTCCCGAGTCGACTGAAACATACAGGCTCAGATTGCTGTTGGCGATGTACTGGTACAGTCTCATCAGCGTTGGCCTCTCC